>VBPP01000308.1 GCA_005877365.1 Nitrososphaerota archaeon | reverse complement strand
CCGTCATCTTAACGGGGAAGGGGGAGCTGGTCGCGATCGGAGAGGCTCTCTTGACGACCGAGGAGATCACTGGAGCCCAGAAGGGGCTCGCGTTTTCAATCAGGAGGGTGGTAATGAAGCTAGGGACATACCCGAAGCTGTGGAAGACGGAGCAGCTTCAGAAGCCCTAGTAGTTCAGGCCTCGCTTATCTTGGTGCGAGCCGCCCATAACGCGGGGAAGAATCTCCTCTTCAGGGTCGTCTTGAGGTAAGAGACGCCGGACGACTGGAAGGAGTATGAGTTCATCGTCTCCTTCACGACCTCAGCGCCCGTCCCGTGTTTCCTCCCTATGATACGCTCGACCATCCCCATGTGGTGGTTCCTCCACAGCCAGAAGTACTTGTCGTACTCCAGGAGCGCTTCCGCGAGGTCGACCACCGCCGAGTATCCGCTCTCCGAGTAGACCGCGACGACCGCATCGACCTCCTTCTCGAAGGCGATTCTCTCCCTCTCCTTCGCTTCC
>VBPP01000307.1 GCA_005877365.1 Nitrososphaerota archaeon | reverse complement strand
GTCCAGGAACTTCTCTTCCTTCTGCCCGGAGACGAACTCGAGTTCCCTGAACTGCAGCGACTGGAAGCCGCTCGCCGGGCTCAGGACACTTCGAAACTTCAGAAAGTCGGTCGGCCTGATCGTCTCGAGGACTTCGAGCTGCTGTATGAGTACCTTCTGGATCGTGACCACCCTTCGGATTAGCCGCGCAGCCTCGTACAGGTCCCCCGAAGACATCAGCGTGATGGCTGTCTCGAGCTCGTCCACCATGAGCTTGAACCACAGCTCGTACACCTGATGAGCGATGACGAAGAGGAGCTCGTCGTGCTGGGCGGGCTTCGATAGAGGTTTCTGCAGGCTGAGAAGCTCGTCTAGCTTGAGATAACCCTTGTAGGAGAGGGGCTTTCTCTGTGCCGATTTCACTGATACAGCCATGGGTACCGGGCCTTAACCTCAGCGATCGCTTTCTTGATCTCGGCGGGGTCGGCATCGTTTGCCTTCATCTTGCCCGAGTAAAACTCGCGGTAGGCTTCAATGTCGAGGAGGCCGTGTCCGCAGAGGTT
>VBPP01000309.1 GCA_005877365.1 Nitrososphaerota archaeon | reverse complement strand
GCCCGCAGCTTCCTCACGACCGCCTCGTCCATCAGCGGCGCCCCGATGATGATTCTTAGGAATGAGGAGGGGAGGGTCGAGGAAACCGTCCAAAGGTTGATAGACGTCCTGAGGGAGGCGAGGCCATGACCTTCCCGATACCTCTCTCAACCCTCATCGTTACGCTGACGGCCGTCGGGGTTGGTCTCGTCTCGAACTTGCTTACCCGCCGCTTCGTCGACCTCAACGCCGAGAGGAGGATAAAGGCGGAGGTCAACGCCTTCAACGCCGAGCTGAAGGCGGCTGTCAGGGCCAATGACAAGGAGAAGGAGCAGAGGCTGAAAAAAAAAGAACAGCAGATGGCTCAGATGAAGCTCAAGATGTCATCCGCTAGGACGAAGATAAGCATTGGGACGATCCTGCCCTTTCTCGGTGTTTACTACGGCCTCGCTGCCCTCATGGGAGGGCTCAGCGTGACCGTCGCTTATTCCCCCGTTCCTCTCTGCATTCCCTCCACGATAATCTGTCTGGTGGGGCAGAATGGTGCAGTATCGCTCTTTTGGTGGTACTTCATGTCCTCGCTCACCTTCACTGGAATGCTCACGAGGCTCTTGGGAACAGCTACCTGACTATGAATGCGATCATCGTCTCCGGGATGCCCGCGGTGGGCAAGACGACCGTCTCAAAGTTGCTGGGTGACGCGCTAGGGCTGAAGGTTGTGGGGGGAGGGGATGTCCTGAAGGAGATGGCCGCCGAGGAAGGGTACACCCCGGGTGGGGAGGACTGGTGGGATACGGAGGAGGGGATAGAGTTCCTCAAGAAGAGAAAGAGGTCGGCCGACTTCGACCGGGAGGTCGACGAGCGACTCCTCAAG
>VBPP01000306.1 GCA_005877365.1 Nitrososphaerota archaeon | reverse complement strand
TTAACCATTTGCCACTTGAATTCACGTACGACACAGTCGCCTTTACCAATGATCTGAACATGCACTCTGGAGTTTCAGTGAGGTAGAATGTTGCATTCACGAGCGCCGTTCTCCCGCTGACTTTCACGGTATAGCTCGCGTTACCGACGGTGATAAAGGGAGCAAAAGTACGCTCTACTTGATATGTGTCCACCCAGAAGGCGCTGATTTTCCCGCTCCCACTGTATTCGTGGGTGCCAGTAATGTGGTCAGGTGTGGTCTCTGCCATGTTGAGCGTTGCGTTATCCGCATACTCTCTCGTCACCGCAGAGGCGTTCTTGGACTCTATGTTATGGAGATGGGCGGCAAAGATGCTGCCGACCTGAGCGGATTGGGTTGCTTCGTTGGAAGGGCTCAATAGAAAGTAGGCTGTGAGGATGGATACGCTTCCCACCACTGTCACAATCAAGAGTACGACCGCGAGAAATCTTCTTCTCTTATGCACCCCAACCGCAACGCTCAACTTCTGATGTCACCAGGCCTTACCTAGTTGCCCGCTTCTTCTGTCTACGAGTCAGAGGGCGAACGAGTAGATATGCATTTTGAGGATTGTTAGGCTTCTATATCGTGAAACTAATTCATCCCCTTTCAATGGCACCATCGTGCCGTCCCATAAAGGGGACAGACTGTGAACTCATTGTATTATTCACGGATAGATGATTTATGTACGCCAGATGAACGAACGCCACGTAGACCTCCGGTTGCCTCTCGTACCTTGTAGGACACGACGACCCTCGCCTTCCTGCAATCGAGATGTTTCAACCTCAAAGAGGTGCAATATGCATAGAACGTCCTCTTGTCTCCGAGGTGCGAGGTGTACACCTCCACGGGCAGGAAGCCTCTCCCTCGGTAAGTCCTGGCCCAATCTGAGAGGTTCGTCTCTCCGTCTTGCAGTCGTCGGAGTGAGAAGGTAAGATGATGGATGGCGAGCGAAAACGAATTGATTGAGCAAGGTCAGCTCAGACTGATACTATTGACGACGGTTATTGTGGCAGTTGAGTTACCCAGATTGTAGAACACCCAATAGTAGAGGCCAGGGGTCAGAGAGAACGACCCGTAGTTCGATGGATGGCCAGGACCAAGAAACCCTGTCGCCGAAGGATTCCAGGAATTCTGCGGTAGAAATGAGTCGATGATGGGGCTGTCTGTCGCAAATGCTCCAGAAAGATTGGAATTCCTGTCTACATGAAAGATGACCGCCGTGGCCGTCTCGGGAGGGACTGTGTATGCTGTGCCTTCAGGTGCAATCAATGTTCCATTCCCATGCGGGATAACGTTCGCACGCAGAATTGTCGGGCTTATGACCGAACTGACCCCTCGAGCTGTCACAGTTATCAAAGTTCCATTAGTGCAGACTAAGACGATCCCCTTTGTTGTATTCGCAGAAGCATGCACACCGACCGCGTTCACCCGAACTCGCGTTCCATTCCTAAAGTCGACCACGCCATCGCCAACGGCGAATGGAGGGCCGGGTTCGCACACGACAGTTCCATTGGAGAACCTGATTGCACTCAGTCCCGGTATAGTCGGGCAGGGATACGTGGACCGACTGGAGGAAGTCACTTTTGCGGTTGTGATTTGACCATCTGAAGCCCCGTAACAGATCTTGTCGTCCGTACAGTGAAAAGTCGTACTCCTAGACTGGACTGTAGCCCCTGTATGTGTAGCTGATTGTGATGCCGTCAAAACGATAACAAACGTCGATGTGGATTTAGTTCTATGGAGTAGAACAGCCATTGAGGCGCGAACTATCTCTCGATTGAAGGTCGTGTCAGCGACAGACCGGAGGGCAATCTCATTCTAACTCTCAACGATTTCCTGTACTACAATGAAGACTGACAATCCTGGTACTAATCAGCCAGCGTAAAACACCATTGGTAGGATCGTCTGGAGTTTGGCTAAGTTGGGGTTCGAGAACTGGGCTGCAGCACTTGCTAGAATTTGCACATATTCAGCCAACAAAACCAAACATTTCAGGCAATTTGGTATCTCGCGCAGCCGTCCGGTCTAACTTTGACGCATGATTCACGGCTTCAGCAGGCGTGACAGCCTCTCCGCGATCTCCTTCAACCTCTTCATCTGTGGAGTCAGCTTTGACTGGTCCGAACTACTCAGCTCCTCGAAGTATGAGACGTAGGAAGTGATCTCGTTGAGCATCTCCTCGACGGTCTGCGGCTTTGTCGACGGGGGACCGAACGACCACTCCATCTGCTCGCTCGCCTTGTCTGTCAACTCGTACTTTTCGTCCTTCGTCTTCTTCACGAGTCCCTCCTCGGTAAGCTGGTTCAGCAGTGGGTAGATTGACCCCGGCGAGGGCCTCCACCATCCATGTGTGGTTTCCTCGATTTCGTTCATTATCTCGACGCCGTTTTTCGGGGTGGTAGAAAGCATCGACAGAACGAGCATCCTGAGCCCACGCCTCTTTTGCATCATCCAGCGGAAAGGCCACATATGAATCCCCGACACGGAGTCGGCGCGAGCAGCTTTAAGGATATCGCTTCCCCGATATCGGGTTTCCGATACGATTAAATAACTCCTGAACACTGGCTCTGATGGTGACGAAAAACCACATGAACACAACGGTCGAGAACAGAAGGTTTCGCACAAGATCACCATTCGGATGGGGCGTAGTTGCCCTCATCGCAATCCTCGCAATCCTAGTCGTCGGCGGTCTGGCGTTCGGAGCCACAAGGGCGGCTTCAGCTCCGGCGGCCGTCGGGTACCCCTATTACGGGTTCTTCCCGTTCGGCTTCTTCTTCTTCCCATTCGGCTTCATTTTCTTCTTCTTCATCGTCTTCGCCGTCTTCCGCTTCCTCTTCTGGGGGTGGGGGTGGGGCGGGCGCTACCGCTGGTATGGGCACTACTGGGGAGGGCCAGCGGAGATACTGAAGGAGAGGTACGCGCGAGGAGAAATCACGAAAGAACAGTTCGAGCAGATGATGCGAGACCTCGAGCAGCACCAGTAGGGAGCTAGACTCCCCCCCTCTTGTTTTTTCTGACCCGAAAGAAGCAGAGCGCAAGCTGAAGGTGCTCAGTTTATACTTGCTTGCTTGTCGGGGGGCGCACCGTTAAGGCTGTCCGAGGAGGGAGACCCAAACTTGTTCACAAAGAGGGACGGGTGTTTAGACACTGCGGGCCATAAGAGCCCCCGGCTGCTGCTGAATCGTCAGATCTTGGTCAGAAAGCGGATTGGTAGGGTCAAGTTCGTCGTTAGCGAGGTGCCTCACCGCAAACAGAGGTATGAAACGGTTGGGGACTGGATTCCGGGGAAGCCGGTCGCAGTGCGAGTCAGCAGGATGAAGGATGAGAGATACGTCTTCCTCGTCGCGCTGCACGAACTCGTCGAATACGAGCTGTGCAGGATGAAAGGGATTACTGACGAGCGAGTCGTCGAGTTCGACAAGAAGTTCGAGAGGGAGAGGTCGATGGGACTTCGCGAGAAGTGGGAGGAACCGGGAGACGACGCGCGGGCTCCGTACAGGAGGGAGCACCAGTTTGCAACGATGATAGAAAGGATGGTTGCCCAGAAGCTTGCCGTCAGGTGGCCGGACTACGAAAAGACGGTGACAGCCCTGAGCTCCAGGCCCAGGTTCGTCGCAAGACAGATGGTTACGAGCGGGAACTAGACCTACCCCCTCTTCTGGAGACCGCGTAAGCTGCCGCTGCCAACAAAAGAATCGCTCCCGCAATCACTCCCAGGTTAATGTAGTTGAACCCGAACTCGGCCCTGTACGTGAGCGGCGTAGTCAACTTGAACTGAACCGCTGAGGGGGCGCTGTTGCCCGAACCCGACCAGCCGTTGAATTGATAGAGGAAGAAGGACGGGGTTGCCGATATGGAGACGTTCGTTCCCGGAGGAAGGTAGTAGGTCCTGCCACCCGGTATGGTCTGGGAAGTATTTGCGAACGAAGCCGTGATGGTCCCTCCGTTTGATGCTATCAGGGTGAGCCCCGGGAGGAAGGACGCCTCCTCGGAGATGCCGCGATTGACCGTTATGGAGATGTTAGTAGAGTTTCCAGAGTACGAGCCGCTCCCTGCTCCTCTCCAGGTGCCGAGGGCCCACCCGGCCGACGGCTCCGCCGTCACCATGAGCACCTGACCAGCATCGAACCAGCCACTCCCTACGGAGGTGGAGCCTCCTTCGGTAGCTGATAAGTTGACGAAGAACTGAT
>VBPP01000305.1 GCA_005877365.1 Nitrososphaerota archaeon | reverse complement strand
GGGGTGGACTGGGTCTTCGTATCAGAGTAGGGCCGACCCTCAAGCTTCGATGATTGAGAGCTCAAATCACGGTTGCATTAAGCTCCGAGCTTCTCAAGTAGCCTGAGCAATTCCTCGTCACCCCCAGCGGGAGGTTGCCAGTCAACACTGACCACTTTCACATTTTGCCTCTTCAGGTCGTCCGCGAAAATTTCTATCCCGAGACTAATCACCTTCAGCTTCTGTTTGAGGATGCTCCTCTTTTCAGGCTCTCTATCTTCCATTGCCAAATAACTTCCTTCCAACGGCGCCCTTTGACGCAACAAGCGCTGCGAATCTCGCAGCCTGCGCGTTGCTTGGCATGAGTACAACTCCCGCGGAAGCAAGCTCCTTCGCCTGCTTGTGGATGTCTTGGGGATCTTCTCGAGTGCCTATGATGGAGGCCACAACAGAGAGGTACCTCCCGCCCGCTCCTGCCAGCTTCTTCGCGGAAACGATTGTGGGTCTAAGCTCCCTGGCAGGATCCTCGTTGGAGCCGTACCCCAGGACGACGTCCAACAGCACTACCGCGGTTTCGGGGTCTCTCGCCTCCTGAAGTATCCGATTCTTCCTCAGCGAGTAATCAATCATGGGATGCGGCCGCCCCACTACAAACTCCTCCGAACCCATGTCAACGCATGTGTTTTCCCTGCTGACGTTAGCATCCTCAATCCTGCCTTCCGGTTTTAGGGGTGCGTTCGAGAATACTTCCCCAATCAGGGGAGAGAGGACCACCTGAGACTCGTAGCATAGAGTCCCTCCAGAATATAATCCTCTGATGTACCTCTGCTTCTTGGACATCCCGGATGATTCGCTCTGCGCGAGAGACATCACCCTGCTCTCGGAGTCCGAGAAGGGACGGGCACCTGTTCTCTTCCCCTTAACGAACCCACTCGCCATCCTTGCTGCGTCTTCCAAAGTTACGGCCCTCACCTGCTTACTTGCAACAGCATCGCCTTCTCCGAGGAAGTTGATTACGACGGGTTTGCTGCTTCGACTCGCGGCCTTCAGAACCGTCGCGCTCGTCTTCGGACCGGGTGGCTTGGAAAGAGGTCGTTTCCCCCGGTCCCTATCGCGTGTGATATTCCCAGACCCTCGCCGTCGAGAAGGGTGGAGACCTGCTGAATGCCTGTTCCGGAAGCCGAGACGATTCCCACCGACCCTCTGCGCACGAGGTTTCCGAACCCGAGAACTACGCCGTTGATGATCGAAGTCCCGCAATCCGGCCCCATGACAAGAAAGTTCCTCGCCTTCGCGGCCTCCTTCAGCTCGACCTCATCCTCACGAGATACGTTGCTACTGAAGAGGAAGACGTCGAGACCGCTCTCAAGGGCATTCATCGCCTCTCTCTTTGCGAATCTTCCAGGGATGGATATCAGGGCCAGGTTTGCGTCGGGCATCACCTTGACGGCGGATGCGAGTGTCCGGGGGCGAATCTCCTCCGCCTCCATGGATGCTCTCGACGAGAGCATCTCCTCGACTCTCGAGACCGACGATTGGAGGACCTCTCCACTTGCTGCCTCTATCGCGATAATCAGATCATCTGGGCCTGCCTTCTCGACTTCGCTACCCTCGAATCCTGCGTCCGTGATGAATCTCTTGTTGAGCGGTGTCGCCATCAATACGGCCGCCTGCGATACTCCCTTCAACTTCGAGACCTCGTTCGAGACTTTCATGAGTGTGACTGAATCTCTGTAGTTTCCTTTTTCGACGATGATCTTGAACAGGTAGCTATACAACTCCCACCGCAGATTTCTCGTCGAGTGACAGTTGGAAACCTAGGAGAATTCCGAGGACGGTGTCGGTCCCGGACGTCTCTCCGACCTTCAGGACGAGCTCAGCGGAACTCTTCGCTTCATTTGGTGGAGCCGTCAGCATCTTCTTGATCAGCTCCTGGAAGTGTTCGTTCGTTTCTCCCCTCGCCGCCTGCGACAGATACTCCTCACTCAGCTTCGTCGTTCGCTTCCGCGCGCTCAAGGCTATTTTTCTGTTGACCCTTCGCACGTTCTCTGCGTCGCCTTTCAGGTTGTGCGCTATCAGAGCCAGGCTCACCATCAAGCCTGAGAGCATGTCGTCACTTGACGGGGTGAGCCCGGGCCCCAGACCGGCGAGGTTCTGAACTTCCGTCCCCAGCTCCGAGATTCTCCCCTCCCTAATCTCGCTCAGGAGGGAACGCACTCTCGGCAGGGCAAGACGCGAGAAGGAATTCAGGTCGACTGGACGCTTCGTCTTCTCTATCCCGCTCGGCACCAAGAGCGGTATGAGAGTGCCGAGGCCCTGATGGTGTCCCCTCCTCGTCGCCGTCCTCGCGACAACGGCAACATTCGCCCTAATCTCCGAAACGCTCCGCAGCTTGGTCGGGAAGTCCTTCTCGGTCCTGTACAACCTTGAGTGTCGCATCGAGACCAGGACCGCTTTGCCCCCGATTAGTATCTCGCCATCCTTCCTGAGGACTTCGGCATTCTTCTTCACTCCCAGCTCGGCCATGCTCCTTCCCCGTGGCAGGTCTGTCACTATGTTGATCGGCCCGCTTCCAACTTCCTCTCGCACTATGCTGATCATCGAGCCACCCAGCAGGGTGACATCAATCGCACCGCTGAAGATGCTGTGCACCCGCCCGATTACCCCCCTTTTTCCCCTTATCCGATTCGCGGCGGCGGAGCCGATCGAAGTCGCGTTTAGGTGGTGAGGTGCGACCGTTGATGGACGAGAGTCCCCCCTAGTTGGCGAGCGCACTTTCTGCTCTGTCACCAGATGCGACAACCCTAGCTCGCCGTTCCCAAAGTCATTGACGTTTATCACATCATCGCCTTGGGCCTCATTCGAGGCTTATGGTTCCTGATTCACTGGGAGGCTGAGGAACTGGTGGCTGGTCTTGAATTTATCTCGGACCCTGAGGCGGCATAAGTCCGGCGGAACCGACCGAACGAGCTTTTACTCCGAGGCATCTCATTCGTCAGATGCTGAGCGGAACTGACCTCCGCAGCGCAGCCGTGAGTGCAACCGCCAGCTCGGGGTTAGTGATGATAGGTATGCCGAACTCGACCGCCCTCCTCCTGATCAGGTAGTCGTTTCTCAACTCTTCCTCCTCGAAGCTCTTAGGAATGTTGATTACAAGGTCGATCTTCCTGTGCGAGAGGTAGGTCGCTGCGTTCGGCTCTTTCCCGTCAAGGGGCCAGTGAAGGAGGGTGGTCTTGATTCGGTTCGCTTCGAGGAACTTGGCCGTGCCGCCGGTTGCGAAGAGCTCGAACCCCATT
>VBPP01000304.1 GCA_005877365.1 Nitrososphaerota archaeon | reverse complement strand
TCCGCGAAGGCCATCATCGCGAAGCTGGGCAACAAGGTCGTGGCGGCGGAATACAAACTGGACGGAGAGAGGCTTCAGATCCACAAACGAAAAGAAGGCGTCACACTCTTCTCTCGCAGGCTCGAGGTCATCACCCACAATTACCCTGACGTTCTCGAACTCGTCGCGAAGAACGTCGCCTCTGGGGAGGCAATCCTGGAGGCAGAGGTCGTGGCAATCAACGAGGATACGGGGGAGTACCTTCCCTTTCAGGAACTCATGCACAGGCGGCGAAAGTATGGGGTGGCCGAGGCCATGAAGCAGTATCCCGTTGCCCTCAATTTCTTCGACCTCCTCTCCGCCGATAGGAAGGACTACACGAACTTCCCATACGGGGAGAGGCGGGCCAAGCTCGAGAGCGTCGTGAAGGAGACCGAAAGGACTAGGCCCGTCCCTGCCCTGCGGACCGCCGACCCTGAAGAGATCGAGAAATTCATGGAGGATGCGATTGCGAACGGCTGCGAAGGACTTGTGGTGAAGGACTTGGATGGCGTCTACCGCGCGGGAGCGAGAGAGTTCTCTTGGGTGAAGCTCAAACGAGAGTACCGGAGCGAACTCACCGATACGATCGACCTCGTGATAGTCGGTGCCTTTCACGGGAGGGGCAGGAGGGCCGGAACGTACGGGACCTACCTCCTCGCGGCTTACGATGACAAGAAGGCCAACTTCCCCTCCGTCTCAAAGATTGGGACGGGTTTCACCGATGAGGACCTCCAGAAGTTCCCTCGCCTGCTCAAGAAATACGAGAGTCGGGTCAAGCCGCCCAGCGTGGAGTCCAACCTGGTCCCCGACGTCTGGTTCAGGCCTCATCTTGTCATCGAGACGATAGCATCCGAGATAACACTCTCTCCAATCCACCCCGCGGGGATGGGGAGGATACGGAAGGAGAGCGGACTCGCCCTGAGGTTCCCGAAGTTCACGGGTAAGATAAGAGACGACAAGAAGCCGGAGGACGCGACGACGGTCGACGAGATAGTCGAGATGTACAACCTTCAGCTGAAGAAGGTCGAACGGGTGGCTCAGTAGGGCGGGCCGAAAGCCCTGTCCCCCGCGTCCCCCAATCCGGGTAGGATGTAGCCCTCCTTGTTCAGCTTGCGGTCGATCGCGCAGGTGTAGAACTCGGCATTCGGATAGACCCTGCTGACGTAGTTGATTCCCTGGCGGGCGGAGATGACCGAGAAGAAGACCAACCTCTTCGGCTTTCCTCTCGCCGTGACCCTGTTGGCCACCTCTACGAGGGTGTGGCCCGTCGCGAGCATCGGGTCAGCTATGATAACGATGTCGTCCTCGTGAATCGTCGGTATCTTCGCGTAACTGACCTCTATACTAAAGTCGGGTGGCTCTCCCCTCCAAGCGCTGATTATCCCTGTCCTCGCCATCGGGAGCATCTTGTACATCCCCTCGACGAAGGGAATCGAGGCGCGTAGAATCATGACTATTACGATCTTGTCGTTCCCCTTGATCTTCTTCCCCCGCGACTTCTCGAGGGGCGTCTCGACGAGTACCTCCTTCGTCTCGAGTGTGCGGAGAAACTCGTAGGCGAGCATCCTCC
>VBPP01000136.1 GCA_005877365.1 Nitrososphaerota archaeon | reverse complement strand
GAACCGAATCTTCCCGTGCCACGAGGTACTCAGGGACAGGCAGTTCATTCACATGGAGAACCTTGCCAACCTAGACAAAGTTGTCGGAAAGCGGTTCACCTTCATAGGCTTTCCCGTCAAGCTTAGTGGTGCGTCAGCGGCACCCATCAGGGCAGTCGCGATCCTCGACGGGTAGAGTGGACGAGCCTGCTTGAATGAGCACTGGCTCGGGAAATTGACTTGGGAGGAGTCGGTCAAGGCAGCCAAGTCGACCGACGCTGTCCTGATACCGATAGGGTCCACCGAACAGCACGGGCGTCACCTGCCCTTGGACACAGACGCCTTTGTCGCGAGCAGATGGTCCGAGCTTACAGCGATAGAGGCAGAGAAACAGGGACTGACTGTTCTCGTCCTACCGACCCTTAATTTTGGGGTTTCGTGGTATCACCGTAATTTCTCGGGTAGCGTTTGGCTCTCCCCTGGGCTCTTCGTAGACGTAGTAGTTGAGATCTGCAAATCCCTAACGAAGCATGGCTACGTTAGGAAAGTTATCGTCAACTGTCATGGAGGCAATGCAGCAACACTTACTGTGGCGATCAATCGATTCTACGAAGAGACTGGTGAGCGAGTCCTACTGGCACAATGGTGGGAAGTCGCATCTGACGTGCTGAAGGACATGATGGTCAGCGGACTCATCCACGCCGAGGAAGCGGAGACCTCCATTGCCCTGGCATTGGGTCAGCGTGTGCTTATGGAAAAGGCGAGCAGAGACGCCTTCGACAGGGGCAAGACGGTCAGGGAGCGAGGTTATGCTTGGTCAAGACACGCAAAATATGACGCGACCTTCAAGGGCGGATTCGTCAACCCTCCGATGGACATGATTGACGAAATCTCGCAGTCAGGGGTGGTGGGGGACTCCACGCTCGCTACGAAAGAGAAGGGAAAAAAGATCCTCGACACCCTAATCACGAGACTCCTCGAAGTATGCGAGGACCTGGGAAGGCAATCAAGGAAAGGCGCGACCAGATGACTCGGGTTGTTTGCAGTCTTGGTTAGACCTGGCGAAGCCTTGAGGATATTCCAGCCTGTTCAGATTCGAGGCTAGGTCGATGGTCAAGAGAGCGGGCATCGTCGGACGCACAGCTGTCGTTACGGGCGGGGGTTCTGGGATTGGGCGGGCAGCAGCGATATTATTGGCACAGAATGGCGCACAAGTTGTGCTGGCAGATGTTGACACTCGTGCAGGCCAAGAAACCGTTCGGGAGATAAGGAAGAGCGATGGAGAGGCGATCTTCGTAAGGACAGACGTTTCACGAGCGCCCGAAGCGAATCGCCTCATGGTCACGACTGCTAACAAATTCGGCTCAATAGACATTCTCTTCAACAACGCAGGCATACCGGGACCTCATTCCGTAACAGAGACCTCCGAGGAAGAGTGGGACCGAGTTTTGGGCGTGAACCTGAAAGGAGTCTTCTTGTGCTCAAAATATGCCATACCACACATGATGAAGAAGAGGCGTGGAGCGATCGTCAACACCGCCTCAGCTGTCGGATTGGTCGGGTCTGCCGGACAGGCAGCCTATTGTGCATCAAAGGGCGGAGTGGTAATCCTGACGAAGGCGATGGCGCTGGACTGCGCGGGCCTAGGCATACGTGTGAATTGTGTCTGCCCGGGATTCGTCGAGACCCCGATGGTCGAAAGGTTTCTGGCAGGCATCGATGCATCCGAGAGAGGTAAGGTGACCGAGAGTCTGAAGAAACTACATCCTCTTGGGCGTTTCGCCAGGCCTGAAGAGATAGCGTACGCGGTACTCTATCTCGCCTCAGATGAGGCTTCCTTCGTGACCGGGTGTGCATTTCCGGTCGACGGCGGCTGGACCGCATACTAGAAGGACCCCAACTCACTTCCAATCTTCGCCGGGGTGCACGAGTGCGGAGGTCATCTGAAGAAGTTCCTGAGGGTGGGCATTCAGATAAGAGCTGTAGTCGGCGATTCCGCCTTCCACCCCGTACTGGGGCCGATAGCCTAGATCCCTACGAGCGAGTTCAAGATTGAGCGGACCCGTGAGAATGAGCTTCCAAAGAATTGGGCTACCAATCAGGCCACTTCCCATCTCCGCCCGAAAACCGGGATATAGTTTCTTAACGACCTCAGCCACCTGGGCGTTGGTTGTGAGCCGGCCACTGCTTATGTTGTACGCAGGAGATTTGATTTTCTCTGATTTGTAGGCGAGAGCCGCTCCTTCGGCACAATCCTTGACGTAAGTGTAGTCAATAGGATGGTCGGCCCCGTTCGGTCTCGCAAATGAAGCTCTTGCGACCGCATGAGCCATAATCATGTTGAGCGGATAGTAAAGCCTCTGTCCAGGCCCGAAGACCATGGAAGGACGGAGAGCTACGAAGCTAACTCCGTACTGCCTCTCGTACTGCTGTCCGAGTCTTTCCGCTAGGTACTTGGTCATCTGGTACATCCCAGCGGTAGGCACAAGCGTCGCATTCTCGGAGACTGGCTCTAGAACGTCTCGAGCCCCGTAGACCCCCTGCGAGCTAAAGTAGACTACCCTCCGAAGGTCAAAAAGCCTTGCTCCTTCGCACGCGTTGGCTACCCCTTCCACGTTCACCCTGAGGGCTTCGGTCGGCATCTCATCGGCCTCGAGGAGTACCGCCGCCACGTAGACTAGTCCCTCCACCTTGTTGTCTTTGATGGTGCGAAAGAGTTTCGGAATATCATTGACGCTCCCACCGACAACCTTCACTTTCGCCCTAACGTTTTCCGGAGCATCGAGCAGTGCCCCTTGGGGCCTGGCAGAAACATCATAGGAGACGACATCTTCCCCGCGCTCCGCAAGAATCCTACACAGGTGACTCCCGATGAAGCCAGACCCGCCGACAACCAGTATTCCCATACGCGTCCCTTTCTTGCTCGAGGCGAGAAGATGGACGACTTAACTTAAATAACGTTCGATGTTTGGGACAGATTACGCTTTGCCCACGGTTCAAGTAGGGGACGTTCGGTTATATTACGAATTGAAGGGAGCCGGAGACCCTCTGGCCCTGATCGGAGGGAGTCTCTTCGGACGACAGAACTTCGGCCTCGTTTACAACAAATTGGTAAAGCATTTCCGTGTCCTGAGCTACGATCAACGCGGCTACGGAAAATCTGACCGCCCGATTGAAAAATATACGATAGACATGTGGGCCGATGACCTAGCGGGACTCCTAGATGCGCTGAAGGTCAAACGCACCCACGTGTACGGCACTTCCATGGGCGGCATGATCGCACTGAAATTTGCGGCAAAGTATCCGGAGAAAACGCTCGGATGTGTGGCAGATGTTGCATTTGGGAAGCCGGATAGAATGCGCAAGATCATATTCTCGACGTGGCGGAAGCTCGCCCAAGCGATTGGACTCGGGGACCTTTACTCCGACTATGTGTTGACGCAAGCCGTCGGCGCCAACTTTCTGGACCAAGCCGGCGTTGATCGAAAAATCGAGATGGTCAGGGACGTAGTTCGACTAAATCCTGTCGAAACGGTCGTACAGGCGTGTCTTGCCATGGAGAGTCTCGACTTGAGCAAGGATCTGGGAAGGATCCGTGCGCCGACACTTGTGATGAACGCGCCCGGAGACTACATCACTCCCCTTGACATGGGGCCGTCAGGGATTGGAGGACGGAAAATATCGGAGATGGTTCCCAACTCCACCTTGAAGGTCTGGGAGGGGATCGGTCATGCCGACCTTCTCGAGAAGCCGGACGAATCTGCGGCTACGGTAATCAAATTCTTGAAATCGGTGGCAAAGGAGAAAGCCACCTGAAATACTCTGTCTGGACCCGCGAAAGCAATAAAAACCGCTGCTCTTCCTGACTGGCCACGAGTCTCACCTGGTCCCCTAAGGTGGCTATGAGCAGGACGGAAATCGATAATTTCCTAAGCAAACCGTTGGTAGCTCGAGTCGCAACAATCAGGGATGACGGATATCCCCATGTTACTCCCCTCTGGTACCACTGGGACGGCGAGCATCTCTACTTGATACTGGGTCATGGCGAAAGGCCTCGTCGTCACATAGCAAACCTACGCCAAAACGACAAGGTCACTCTAGTCATCGATAGGGACGTCAGACCCGAAACCAAGAGCCTCTTCGAAGCCCAGGCTGTATCGATACGAGGTCGGGCTAAGCTATTGACGGACGAAAAGACACAGGTCGATATCGTTTCGAAGCTACTGAAGAGATACGGGTTCGGTGGTGCCGTAAAAGCCGTGCTCGAAGATGGAAAACCTGGAAAGAATCGTGTAATCGCAAAGATAAAGCCTGAGAAGATAATTGCCTGGAATTTCGAGAAGCTAGACTCGGCCTACGGGACCAAGAAGTAAGACAGATCGGATTGCATCGGCAAAACGCTTTCCGAGTAACTTATATCGATACCCCGCGCACACGATTGAGGTGAAGCTGTTTCATGGCGGAGATGACGCCAGAAACGCTGAAAAGAATAATTCAAGAGGTGTACGGTTCAGAGATCCCTGATGAGCGGCTGAGGGTAATCTCACGCACGGTCACAAAGACTCTCGAAGCGCTTGACAAGGCAACCGAAGTGGACTTGGAGGGCCTCGAACCAAGTTCCACCCGCTGATTGAGCAGGGGACTTTGGATCCTCGAGAAGTCCGGCAGGGCTCGATCAAGGAAGTCTCGGCTTGGATTAGAAACGGGGAGGTCTCCTCGACAGAGATCGTAAAGGATCTCATAGAACGCACCAGAGGCGTGAACAAGAAGATAAACGCCTACATATCAGTTCTGGAGGAAGATGCGGTCACCACAGCTCGAAGGGCAGATGAGGAAATACGCTCTGGTAAGTCGCGGGGGCCTCTCCATGGTATCCCGGTCTCTGTGAAGGACATCCTCGCGGTGAGGGGGAGCATTACGTCCGCTGCCTCCAAGCTCTTGGCGGAAAACCTTACCGATTATGACGCTACTTCCGTCGAGCACCTTAGAGAGGCGGGGGCGATCATCATAGGTAAGAACAACTGCCATGAATTCGCCTACGGTCCCACGGCTGAAGATTCATACTACGGTCCGTGTAGAAATCCGTGGAATCCCGAGCTCGTCACGGGCGGTTCTAGCGGCGGTTCGGCCTCCGCCGTGGCCGCGTGTCTTTGCTATGGCTCACTGGGTACCGATACCGGAGGGTCGGGTAGAATACCCTCGAGTTATTGCGGAACAGTTGGGTTCAAGCCAACTTATGGCAGAGTGAGTCGATTCGGAGTGATACCTCTGAGTTGGAACCTAGATCATGTTTCTCCAATCGCCAGGACGGTCGAAGATGCCGCAATCCTGCTCGAAGCGATTGCCGGGATGGACCCGAGAGACTCGACGAGCTCTGAGAGGCCTGTCCCACGCTATCAGAGTGCGCTCTCCAATGATTTCAAGCGCATGAAAGTCGGTGTTCTCGGCAAATATCTTGAAGAATGTCTTGATCAAGAGGTTCGCAGAAGGGTTGAAACTGCTGTCGAAGTGATTAGCGGACTCGGAGTGCCGGTGAGTGAGATTTCGATTCCCAAGATTGAGCATTCCGCACCTGTCGCAAACATGCTAATCGCGTGTGAAGCAACTTCGATTCACGAAAAATGGCTCAAGGAAAGGCGGGAGGACTACCAACCGTCCGTCCGGACGCGCCTTGAAGTAGGGTACTTCTATTCGGCTAACCATTACGTTAAGGCTCTTCGCCTCCGGGAATGGTTCAGGAGGGAGTTCGACCGCGTTTTCAAGAGCGTTGATGTTCTACTGAGTCCAACCTGTCCTATTCTGCCATTCAAGATAGGGCAAGAGACCATCGACGTGGGAGGTAGGAAAACTGATCCGAGACCTTTCATAGCTAATTTCGTTCGCATCTACAATCTCCTGGGCCTTCCTGCTCTCTCTGTTCCGTGCGGGTTCTCAAGCTCAGGGCTACCCATCGGGCTGCAAATCGCCGGTAGACCATTCGATGAAGAGACCGTCCTCAAGTTAGCCTACGCGTACGAACAGGCTCAACCCTGGAAGGGCAGGTTACCTAACATATAGGTACCCGTTTCCAGGCATCGCCGGAAAGGTGCTTCAGATTGAAGTTTGGTTTGATGTTTGTTCCTGTCTTTACTCATAACTTTTCACAGGGTCAAGCCCTTAGGGAGGTTCTGGAGCAAGCGGATTGCGCCAAGAAGAGTGGTTTTGATTCACTTTGGGCTGCACAACATCACGTGACTGACACTGAGCAGATGTTTCAACCTCTCCCGCTGCTCGCAAGGTTTTCGGGCGATTTTCCCGGGATGACCTTAGGAACTAGCTCACTACTCCTTTCCCTGCTGAATCCGGTCGACGTAGCTGAACAAGTTGCTAACATCGATATCTTGTGTGGGGGGAAATTCATTCTTGGCGTATCAATCGGATACAGGGAGAAGGAGTTTCAGGCCTTCAACCTGCCGAAGAAGCATCGAGTCGGTAGACTCGTCGAGGGAGTTGAAATTATCCGGAGATTGTGGACGCAAGATCACGTATCATTCAATGGCCGTCATTTCAATCTCGATGACGTTTCCATTAACCCGAAGCCCCTTCAGAAGGCAGGGCCAGAAATTTGGATGGGAGCAGATACGGAGCCTGGTGCGCTTAGGGCAGGGGAGATTGGGGATGCCTGGATGATAAGTCCGAGACAGTCGTTGGTGCACATCAGGAAGTTACTGGCGAAATACAGGGAGGGAGCGGCAAAACGCGGAAAGAAGGAAAAACTTCTTCTGATGAGAGAGCTTCATGTAGCCGAGACCAATGAGGACGCTCTGAACGGGGCCAAGCCCTTTCTGAAGCGAATGTACGAGACATACATGAAATGGGGTCAACCGGGTGAGAAGTACGATCTCAGCTTCGAAGAACTCGCGGAGGGTCGTTACATCGTGGGGGACCCGAGGACCTGCATTCAAGAACTCCACGACTACGTAAAGGAACTGCGGCCCGCTCACATAAGCTTCAGAATGACATGGCCCGGTATGAAACATACTTCCACGATGAGCTCCATAAGGCTATTCGGTAAGAAGATAATCCCTGAATTCGGGGAAAAAGTCGAAGGATCGCAGCGCAGGACTTACCCTCCCCCCCTCGTCTGACGTAGCGGGCGGTTTTCGCGGACTACGGCAACCGATGACGTTCGTCGCGCTGCATCATTAAGCTATGACGCATGAAAGAGGACTCATGCGGGTGCACAGGCTCGAAGGTATTCGCCCCAGAGGCGCACGCCTTGACAAAATCGATCGATTGAACAATTTTGGTTCGGTCAGTTTCCGATTGTGCAAAGCTGAGAATCTAGTCTGGCACGAAGGACCGACGCGAAGAAAAGTAAGATGCACGGACGAATGGCAAATTCTGTCCAAGGCCCACCAACTGTGAATCCTTAAATCACGTTTTTCGGATTCGCGATTCGTGCCGAGCTCCCACGTTCGGATGGGATTATGCTTTCTCGACCGACCCAATACGGATGAGCAGATTGAAATCGCGAAGCTTGCAGACGAGAAGGGGTTTGACACAGTGTGGGTCTGCGAAACTCGACTCGTACGCGATGCGATCTCGGTCCTCGGCTCCTTCGCCTCAGTAACCAAGAAGATAAAACTCGCAACGGGGGTGATAAACATCTGGACGAGAGTGCCTTCCCTGACCGCGCTTACGTTTGCGACTCTCGATGAGATTTCGCACGGAAGAGCCGTGCTTGGGGTTGGTGCGTATTGGGATCCTCTGGCCTGGAAACAAGGGATCAAGAGGCGGAAGCCACTGGCGGCCATGAGAGAGTGGGTCGAAGTCGTTCGGCGCCTCTTCCGTCTCGAAAGAGTGACCTTCGAAGGTGAGATCATGAGGGTCCGCGACCTTCAGCTGGACTTGGGGTACGGCAGGCGACGAGAGACCATAAGGGTACCGATTTACATCGGTGCGACAGGTCTCAATATGTTGGAGCTATCGGGAGAGATCGCTGACGGAGTACTCCTGAACGCGTTTACCTCAGTCAACTACTTGAAGGAATCGCTGCATAGGATTAGCACAGGAGCGAAGAGGGCACGGAGGAAGATGAAGGAGATTGACCTTCCTCAGCTCATAGCAGTTGCGATGTCGGAGGATACGGCGAAGGCCAAGGACGAGGCCCGATACCTGGTGACGCTCTACCTCGGACAACAGCCGCACATTGGCATTGCGAGCGGAATCAGTCCGAACCTGGTCGAGGAGATAAAGACCGCGCTTGGTGGATGGCCTCCAAGGAAGGATGGAGCAGAGGAAGCTATGAAGCTGGTGGACGACAAGGTCGTAGATCTGCTGACCGTCGCAGGGACGCCCGAAGAGTGTCGAGAAGGGGTCGGAGAATACGTGAAGGGAGGCGCATCGTACCCCGTTATCCATTCTACGTGAACCGCCGATCCATCCGGATCACCCACGGCCGCCTTCGGCCCGTTTCTCGATTGAACGAAACAGGATTAGAATGATTCGTAGACTGGCGTCAGGTATTTGATGTCGCTCCTCTGCGCCAGAAGGTGCGCTTTTCATCAGCCCGTCGGTCAAGGGCCCCGTCTTTCCCCCGCCGATGCCACTAGTGAGGCCCGCACTTTGCCCAGACCTCGGTGGCGCGTGGGCGGAGT
>VBPP01000298.1 GCA_005877365.1 Nitrososphaerota archaeon | reverse complement strand
CCCAACAACTATGGACCAGATGATGAACACCACCCTTCCGAAGCTGAAGGCTGGGATGATGGCGGACGGCACCTACGGCAAGGTCTACCCAATCGCCATCAGGGGCGAACCAAAAGAGACGACGGCGCTCGATGTCAACGCGTTCATCCACGGGTTCGGCGGGACTTGGTTCAAGGGTGGATACTGGAACGTCACGGACGTCAAGGCGCACCGCGCTCTGCCAGCGTTCAATACAACCGCCGTAGTTAACGCCATCAAGACCTATGCGCTCATGGGCTCCGCGTTCTCGTCCCCGGATACCCCCACCTATGACTTCAGCAAGGAGATAACGCTCTACCAGAGCGGCAAGGCCGCGATTCTGTACCCCCAGTCGGTCAACGCGTTCGCAGCACAGGCTTTCGCGCCGAACGCGACCCTTGCTGCGCTGATGGCCTACGCACCAACGGTGACCGGACCAACGGGCAAGTACTTCGACGAGATCTGGTCGCTCTCCTTCGGCATCAGCAAATTCACGCACAATCCAAAGGCCGCCTTCCTCGCTCTGTCATTCCTGACGAGCTACGAGAGACAACTCAACTTCGCCACCGCCTTCTTCCCCAACCCATCACTACTTTCTGTGTTACACAGCCAGCAGCTGACCCAGAAGTGGGGAGCCACCACGATGAACCTGATGATCGAGATGCTTGCCCAGTCGGACCCGCACTTCATCGCCTACATACCAGAGGCTAACTCGATTAATGTGAAGATGGGCGAGGTGACCTCTGCAGTGATGTCTGGCCAGATGACCCCGCAGCAGGCAGCCCAGGCTCTTCAGGACTACGCCTATCAGCTTCTGAAGTCTGACGGATACTATGGCTAGGACGATACGTCGTCCTCCGCCGCCTTGCTGCGACGGCCGCCCTCCTCTTGGTCACAATCTTCCCCACGGTTTACATGATCTACCTGAGCATCAGCCAATGGAAGGCCTTCCTTCTGGACCATCCGCTGGTCGGAGTCACCAACTTCGTGAACCTGTTTAGCCTCGCTAACTTCTACAATTCTCTTCGTGTGAGTGCCGAGTTTGTCGCGCTCACGGTCACCTTTTCGATCCTCTTCGGGCTGGTTCTTGCACTGACCCTGAATCAGAATCTCCGCGGGACAAACGTGTTCAGGGCGATCATAATCCTTCCATTCACGATAGCCCCAATCATAACCGGCTTCACCTGGCGCTACCTCTTCGACTCGAATCAGGGGCTAGTCGGCGCGTTCATCCTCCCCTCTCTCGGGATACACGTTGGGAGCATCCTCGGTAATCCCCTGAACGCATTGATCGCGGTCGTCTTCGTCGACGTGTGGACGAAGGCTCCCTTCATGTTCTTGATAATTCTCGCAGGCCTTCAGGGAATTTCACCCTCCCTATACCGGGCGGCCAAGATTGACGGGGCGGGTGCACTCTCTTCGTTCCGTCACATAACCCTTCCTCTATTGAGAAAGGTGCTGATCATAGCAGTGATCCTCAAGGTCATCGATTCGGTTAACGCCTTCGACCAAATCTACGTGATGACCCGCGGCGGACCTGGAAACGCAACGCAGGTCCTAGGCATTCATGGATACCTGATTGCCTTCTCGAGCTCCGACATAGGACAGGCGTCGGCTCTGGGAGTCATCATGGTAATCATATCGGTCGTGGCCATAACCTTTCTCATCAGGGTCTACAACAAGGCGACCTAAGATGAAGCTCAACATCATGCGCATCCTCTCATACCTCGTCATCACAGGCGCCGCCGTACTGTACGGTGTTCCCATCATATGGATAATCGTATCGTCCTTCAAACCCGTCTCGGAAGCGCTAACAGGGTACAGTCTGGGGCAGGTTCTCTTCTATTTCACGCCGACCCTCAACGCCTACAGTAGGATCTTGGCAGGACCCTTCACCGCCGACCTGATCAACAGCATTATTGTGGCAACGTCCACCGTACTGATCTGTCTCGCCCTGGGAGTCCCTGCTGCTTATCGCCTCGCCCGAACGAAGAATGCGTTCACGAGGAACCTCGCTGCCTGGATGATATCCACGAGGATGGCTCCCGTCTTTGCGCTCAGTCTGTCCTTCTTCATCCTCATGACAAGGATAATTCCGCTGTACGATACTGTCTTCGCGCTCATCACAGTGTACCTCACCTTCAACTTATCACTCTCCATATGGATTCTGATGGGCTATTTCGAGGGGGTGCCGATAGAGCTCGAAAGGGCGGCGATGATCGACGGCGCTTCTAGGTTGCAGACCCTGACGAAGATCATACTCCCCATTAGCAAGCCCGCCATTATTACCGTCTCTATCATAGTCTTCCTCTTTTCATGGAACGAGTTCCTCTTCGCCTTCCTCCTCACCTCGACCGCGGCGAGGACGGTACCTGCCTTCGTGGCCGACTTCGTGGGGATCGTAGTGATAGACTGGCCAGCCATGACAGCCATCTCGACGCTCTTCATGCTGCCCGCCCTCATCCTGCTGACATTTGCTCAGAAGTACATAGTCAAGGGCCTGACGATGGGCGCTCTGAAGTAACGTCGGGTCTCGAAGCCTACCAGTCGAGCCTGACCGGCTTGTGGCTCTTCGCAGATTC
>VBPP01000297.1 GCA_005877365.1 Nitrososphaerota archaeon | reverse complement strand
GTGTATGATGGCAGCTCCTTCGTCACTGGCTTGTCTTCAAGCAGCCACTTCTTTCTCCCCCCGTTCATCAGCTTGACCTTCTCGACTCCGTAGTACTTCAAGTCCCAGAAGGCGTAGGCCGCGAACCAGTTGTTGAAATCTCCGTAGAGGACGAGCGTTGTGTCGTTGGAAACCCCGTTCTTGCCGAGGAGTTCTTCCAACTGCGTCTTTGAAAGAATGTCCCGCGTTAGCGGGTCGTTCAAGTCCTTCTTCCAATCGAAGAGCACGGCGCCGGGCACGTGCCCGTTGCTGTAGTTAGCCACCGGGTCGTAATCAACTTCTGCGACTCGGACGGTCGAGTCGCTCAAGTGATGCGAAACCCAGTCCGTATCGACGAGAGTTTCAGGATGCGAATAGTCTTTTTCGAGAACCTGCATGTATAACATATGTTATGGAGCGTTATTTAACCTTGCTCTGAACCCGTTTACGAGGCATGGATGTCACCTGAATCTCGTCCCTCCCTCACTCCCCAATGGGTGAGCGATCCTTCGCGGGGGATGATACCGTGATTGTTAGAAGGAGAGAAGACGACATAGCGGGTATTCTCCCAATCCCTAATCCCTAGGAGGGTCATTCGCATCTTCTCGAGTTGCTAAACCACTTTCCTATCGATTATCCCTTTCTTTCTCCCCTGCCTCTCTGCCCACCTGTACGCCCAGAGGCTCACGCCGAGGAAGAGCAGACCACCTAGGAGAGAGTATCCTACATAGTAGGAGTAGGCAGATACCGAGCCATAGACCACCGCCTCGCGCGCTGCCCGGATGAATTGGGTGAAGGGAAGCACATTCCCGAACGCGGAGAGCGGCCATGGTAGAACGGAGACAGGAAAGAGCGCCTCTGAGAAGACCATCAGCAGACCCGCGACGTACGTGGGGAGCGCCCACTCGAATTTGCTCGCGAAGATGGTATAGGCCGCGAGCAGAATCCCCAGTCCGAGTGTGGCCGGGACGTTCGCGAGGAGCGCACCTAGCAGAAGGATCATCGAAAGCGGTGTCACGATGAAGGGGATCGAGCTCTTGAAGATGGCTGCGGCTACATAATAGGCGAATGCGAGGGAGATGAGGGAAGTAAGTGTCGAGGTCACAAAGGAGGCGAGGCATCTTCCGACCAGGAAGGGTGTCGACGACTTCGGCGAGATGAAGACCTGCGGGAATACGTACGACCACTTCCCCTCCGAGATGGCTTGGCTTGGAACCCACGAATACGCGGCGACGTGAGAGTAAAGCGCAGCTCCCACGATGATGTACGAAACGTGAGACGGGTCGAACGACCCCGCGGCGGAAGAGCCCAGCCAGTAGACTATCGAGGCGCTCAGGACGCTGGCGACCGGCGCGATCGTCTTCATCAAAAACCCCGTGACCGGGTTCGTCCACCCGAAGTCTCTGTACCAGCCGATTCGGATGGACGCCAGCACTGTCTTGACGGAGCTCATCTCATCGAGAGCACGATGAGGTGGAGGTAGATGCTCGATAGCCCCTGAGAGAAGAAGAGAGCTCTCCTCAGCGCGTCCATCCCTATGGTCAGGGGTATCAGAGATGCGAAGACCTGCACGGAGAAGGGAAATGGGGAGAAGTTCCCTATCGAGGGGAAGTAGACGCCCGAGATTAGGGAGACGGGCTCGTGCAGCGCCTCGTTGATCGACTCGGCCTCCCGCCCGTACGCCAGATAGAGGGAAGAGAGCATCATGCCCATCGCGTAGAGCGAAGCCAGCGTGAGAGCAAAGGTCAGCCCCACGGCCAGCCACGAGGGGCTGAGGGGGGGAGCGAAGAAAAGCCAGCCCGCGACTGCCACCAGGACAGCTGAAGGCGCCGTGTTGACGACCCCACCGAGAGACATTCCAATGAGTATCGCCGTCATGGGTGCTGGCGAAGTGAGATAGATCTCGAAGAGTCCCACCTGTTTGTCCCAGTAGAACTGACTGGCCATGGACCAGAGGACGTTTCCCCAGAACGAGATCATGATTCCTCCCAGGATCGCGAAGCCGACGAAGCTCCTCAGACCGGTACTCGAGTAGAGAAGTCCAAGCCCCACCGAGGAGAAGAAGGGGAAGCCTATGTTGACGGCAATCCACAGAGGTTCGTTGAAGACGCTCATCACCCTCACCCACATCCTGGCGTAGAGTGCCCTGAGCCAGAGTCTACTCTCCAACTTCGTGCTCCCTCTCGACGAAGCCTCTCCCTACGAGCGAGACGAAGACCTCCTCCAGAGTCGTCTGCTGCCTCCACGAGGAGACGAGTCTCATCCCGGAGGCCGGGACCCCTGCCAGTATCCTCCTCACGCACTCCTCGCTTTCAACCACAACCTGCACTCTCGCCAGCCCCCTTTCTTCGTCAACGGATGTGGTGAACCCTTTCACGCCTTCGACCGCACCGAGAAAGGCGAGGTTCACGGGGAGGGGCGAGACCTCCATCACGAGGGCGGGAGCCCCGAGAGACCTCTTGAGATTTGTCGGCGTGTCGGAGGTGAGTATCCTCCCCCTGTCGATTATCGCCACGCGGTTGCAGATCGTGTCTACCTCTGCCATGTTGTGGGTCGCGAGGAAGATCGTCCGCCCGTTCTCCCTAGCCTCCTTGATGAGGAACTCCCTTATGCTCATAGCGGTCATGACGTCCAGTCCTATCGTCGGCTCGTCGAGGAAGACTATCTTCGGGTCGTTGATGAAGGCTCTCGCTATCGTGACTCTCTGCCTGTACCCCGTCGAGAGCATGTAGAACTTGCGGTCGAGATAATCGTCGAGGCCCAGAAGCTGGGAAAGCGCCTTGATCCGAGCCTTCGCGACCTCCGACGGAAGGCCGTAGAGTTGTGAGAAGAACCAAAGGTTTCCCCTCGCCGAAATGTAGTCGTAACCCGCTCGCTCCGCCCCGCTCGCCATGTTTATCACCGCCCTCACCTTCTCGGGCTCGCTCGCGACGTCGAACCCCATCACCCTCGCGACACCGCTCGTCGGTAAGAGAAGAGTCGAGAGTATTCTGATGAGGGTGGTCTTCCCCGCTCCGTTCGGGCCGAGGACTCCGAATATCTCGCCCTCCCTCACCTTCAGGCTCACACCGTTGAGGGCGACGACCTTTCTTTCCTTTGAATCAAACTCTCTCCTGAGGTTCTGCACCTCCACTCTTACCTCGGGTTCGTGACTTAGCATTGCTCGCGTTGCCTTCGCTGCGATATTGACTCCTCATTTAACCCTTCGAGCTGTGTTGGGCCAAGAGAATCGCAGAAGCATTTTAAGCGCTAGGCTCTTCGAGGCCTCGGCATATGGCCGATTTCGACGGTTACAGAGGCAACACTCTCGAATTTCTCATGCGGTCAGAAGCCGGCGTCGGCGACGTGGTTGAAGTTGGCACGGAGTGGGGGGTGATCACAGGCACTGTTGTACCCAGGTATCAGTATGACGATGACCGTCACATCGTGCTGAAGCTTCCGAGCGGCTACAACGTGGGCCTCAGCATCGATAGGCTGAAAGGGCTGACACGAAAATCTTCAGGAGAGAAGCCAGCCTTCGCCCCGCCCCCTCCTCCCCCCTCCCCGAAGGAGGATCTACCGCGCGTCGCGATATTGGGGACGGGTGGGACGATAGCCAGCAGAGTCGACTATCGTACGGGTGCGGTCCACCCCGCGATCTCATCCGAGGAGCTCTACGCGCTCATCCCGGAGCTCTCCGAGGTCGCGAGAATCGAGCCAGAGGTAATCTTCTCAGTCTACAGCGAGAATATCGAGCGACACCCTCGGGTACACGGCTGCCGCCCTCACCTTCGCACTTCAGGGTGTCCCGATTCCCGTCATTCTCACCGCGGCCCAGCGGTCGTCTGACAGACCATCCTCCGACGCGGTGCTCAACCTGGTTGGTGCGGTCTCCGTCGCAGGTTACGCGAGTTTTTCCGGGGTCTATGTGGCCATGCACGACAGCGAGAGCGACGGGAGGGTGGCCCTGCACCTCGGAACCCGGGTAAGGAAGAATCACACGAGCGCGAGAGACGCCTTCAAGTCGGTCGGCGTTTCTCCGGCAGCCCTCTGGAGCAGAGAGGGCCTCGAAATCAATCTGGAGGGTCTGCCTCAGAGAAGAAAGGCCGCGAAGTTTTCCTCGAAGCCGAGGTTCGAGGCGAAGGTCGCCCTCCTGAAGTTCTTCCCCTCGATGCCACTCACCCTCCTCGAGGCTCTCGCGAACGGGGGTACGCGTGGGGTGGTGATTGAGGGGACCGGACTGGGGCATGTGAACTCTAAGAGCATCCCCTTCATCAGGAGGTTCACTGAGCACGGCGGACTCGTCTGCATGGCGTCGCAGTGCATCAACGGTCGGGTGAGCATGA
>VBPP01000296.1 GCA_005877365.1 Nitrososphaerota archaeon | reverse complement strand
TCTGCTTGACCTCTTGGTCTCCCACACGAAATATGATGTCTCCCGACCTCAGGCCGCCTTCGTAGGCCGGAGTATCCCTCCCAACATCGGCAAGAAGCACACCCGAATCAACGGGGAGATTGAACCTCCTTGCGATCGCTGGGTTCATGTCGACGCCTGAGATCCCGAGGAAGGGCCTCACAACTCTCCCGTGGCGGATTATCTGCTCTACGACTCTGTTGACAGTGTGAGTCGGTATCGCGAAGCCGACTCCCTGAGCGAAGGGTATCATCGCGGTGTTGATTCCGATCACGTTGCCGCTCAGGTCAGCCAGCGGGCCTCCGCTGTTTCCCGGGTTTATCGCTGCGTCGGTCTGAATGAAGCCTTCGAGGACAAAGTCAGTCCCGGGGAGAGGCCTCCCGAGGGCGCCGATCACTCCCATCGACACGGTTGGACCGCCGGGCAACCCTAGCGCGTTGCCTATCGCGAGCACTATCTGTCCCGCCTTAAGACTCTCCGAGTCTCCCAGGTTTGCGACGGGTAGGTTCACGCCATCAACCCTCACAAGGGCCACATCGGTCGCCGGGTCCGTGCCAACCCGTCGAATCGATTATGACACCCGATGCCTGACCCTCGAGCGGAACGACGCCGAACCTGTAGTCTCTCGCCAGCCTCACACTGTCTATGCTCACGACGCTCCCGCTGAGCTTCTCGACGGCCTTGATTATCTGGTCGTTAAGGTCAGAGAGTTCCAACTCCTAGACCTCCAGCCCCCAGCTCACCTTTCGGGTTGGAGTGATGCGCACGCAGAGGCGCCCCTCCTCGCACTCGACCTTTTCCGCAAATCCTCTGATCTCGATCCCTCTTACGCGCCACGGGCGGGTAGAGACCAGGTCGTCTACGACAAAAGCGACCTTGTTGTTCCGCATGATGTTGCGAAACTTCAGACTCCTCTCCAGGTTCCAGCCCCCGAAGTAGATGTAGCTGCCGTCAAACTCAAAGCCCACCGGAACAACGTGAGGCTCCAGATTGGGGGACGCAGTGGCTATCCTGCCGATTCTCTGCTCCGCTAGGTACTCCGCCTCCTTCTCACTGAACTTCACTCCCACCTGCTTCTCTTTCATCAACTCTCTTCGCCTAAATCCTCAAAACGGCGTCGATGGAGAGAGGTCCAGCGCCCAGCAGGAGCACCGTCAAGGCCCCGGCGAGGTAAGCTACGTCGAGCTCGTAACCAAGAAGGAAGTTCTTGTGTAGCCTGAACTTCGAAAAGAGCGTCGTACCGACCATCTCCAGCGCGATCAGCAGGGATGCGAGCGGAGTGAGGAAGCCGATAATTAATGCGATTCCTCCGACGAACTCGGTTAAGGCGGCTCCCGCCGTCGCCGCCGGGGGCAATCCCATCCCCTTCATCCTTTCCACTGTTTTTCTGTTGAGCTTCGGGTATCCGTGCGCCACGAGGGCGGCCCCGATGACCAGCCTCAACGGAAGCGCGGTCAGGACCCCGAGACTTCCGATTATCTCGAACATCTTGTTTTCCCACCAGACCCACACGCAGTCAGGTTTATATAACCAGTAGTCTTGGACTACTAAGTAGGTAATATGGAGTTGAGCAAGTCATCCCAGCTTAACCAGGAGGTTATCGACGGATGCAAGTCGATACACGCTGCATGGAACGAACTAACCAAGACCTGGACCCTACCCATCATTCACGCGCTCGGGCTGCAGGAGCCCGCGAGGTTTAACGAACTCAAGCGGAGGATCAACGGTATAAGCGCCACGAGCTTGGCAGAACGCCTCAACGAACTCGACAGGCAAGGCGTGGTGCAAAGGAAGGTAATCCCGGAGACTCCTCCGCGCGTCGAGTACTCACTGACGAAGAAGGGAATCGAGTTGAAGGGAATACTCGGCGACTTGGCGGAGTGGGCGAGACGATGGGAAGGCAAGAATCCCAACGAATCAGCCTACGTGCTGACCAAGTGAGCCGTTCTCTCCACCCTCCAGAGTTCGTCGGTGGGAGAGTCTCGGATTAACGTCCTCCGCCCTCCCTTTTCATGGATCAGCGTCCCCTCCCCTGCTCGGAATCTTCCTATCGAGGTGACGGAGATGCCGAGAGGGTATAGCGCACTTTTTACCACTTCTTCCTTGCCGCCCTCGACCGCCACCAGGAGAGCACCCGACCCTATCAGTTTCAACGGGTCGACTCCAAGGACGGCGCAGACCGCCCTGGTCTCGCTGGCCACGGGAATCTTGCCCTCATCGACTTCTATTCCGATACGCGATGCGACCCCCATCTCGTAGACGGCACCGAGAACTCCGCCCTCTGTGCAGTCGTGCATTGCGTGAATGAAGCCCGTATCGAAAGCCCCCTCTGCATCATCGACGACACTCATTCTATCGAAGAAGCGGGAGGCCCTCCTGACAGTGGTTGGGCTCGCTCCGCGTCTGGCAGCCTCCTCCGCCAGGATGGCGGTCCCTTCGATTCCTGCACTCTTTGTCATCATGAGGGTGTCTCCCACCTTTGCGCCGCCTGCCGAGACAAACGATCGCGCGATCGCGAACGCCGTAGTCATCACGATTGGCCTCTCCAGCCCTGGGGTCACTTCTGTGTGACCACCAACAATGGTGATGCCAAGCTGCTTCGCCGCGTCGGCCATCTTCGAGGTGAGCTCTTTCACAGTCCTCTCGTCCACCCTCTCCGGGAGGAGAATTACGGACTGCATGAAGCTGGCCCTATTGCCGCTAGTCGCGACGTCATTGGCACTGACCACGACGGCGTGGCGTCCCACGTTCTTCGCGATGCCGGTGACGGGGTCGGAGGAGACGATTAGAAATCCGCTTCGAAGCTTCACGACGCCGAAGTCGAGCCCGACCCTTGGGGACAGAACAAGCTCCTTCGATTTCGCGCCAGTCATGGTCAGGACATACTTTCGTAGAAGTTCCGGTGGAAGCTTCCCCAGCGCGAGCTTCAAACCTTCTTGACTCGGTGAACGGGAGGATTAGGGGTTTGCGGACGATCAAGCCTATCACAGCTTGCGCGATGTTAAAGGGAACCTCCGCCGTCGCTCCCGCCTGGCTGAGCACAAGCGTCTCGTAGAGGAAGTAGCCCAGCACCATCTCCGAACCCCCGAGGAGGACGGAGAGAGATAGCCACCCGACCCTCCTCTCGACGGAGAATCCGACGGCCACAATCAGGACGACGACGACCGCAGCGAGACCCAGCCAGAAGGCTGGCGGGACCTCGAAGGTCAGGGTCGGCACTGGGGTGTAATTCTGAATTCCAAGCGAAAACTGAAGAGCTCCCGAGAAGTATGTCGTACCCACCCACGCAACAATGCCTCCAACGAGCGCTCCGAGGGCGATGCTGATCAGCCTCCAGGTCTTCGTCGTGAAGCCCCCTAGCGCGCGATTGCCGAGGTATCCAACGATGAAACCCTCGCACGCCTTGATCACGAGCGTCCCCGGTGCAAACTGGGGAGCCAGAGCGAGGTCGGAAATCATGGAGCCAACTCCGCCAGCGAAGGCGCCGACGTACGGTCCCATGAGAAGCGCCGTTGTGTAGACCATCACCTCTCCGACGTTGAAGTAGCCACCGGTCGCCGCAATGTACGCGTTGATCGCCATCGTGGCGGCCGCGACGAACGCGGTAAAGACTGCCGCGCCTGCCACCCTCTTGAGGTCAGCCACGAAAACGCGGAAAATTCTGCTGAATATATAAGTCGCAGCCTATCTATAGGTCCTCATGTCGGTGAACCCCAAGAAATCAACCGAAGGATGAATGATGATTGAGGTCCGCAGATTGTTCGTTGTGTCCTAGAAGTGTCCAACGAGTGTACCGAAGGTTAGGGTGAACTGAAGGGTGAAGATATTTCTAGAATGGAAGACGGCGAGGGCAACCGTTGCGAGAATCGTCCCAAGGCGAATGTCCGCCCGGCCAATCATCAGCGTCGTTTTTTGAGAGCTGTTAAGCCCAGTCTGAACTTGTCCTCTGAACAGGAAACCTTCCGATACACCGACCAGGATACCGTTGTAGCGAAGACTCATAGTAATTGGAAGCGACTGATACCAATCAGAGGCGTACTCTTGGAAGCGAAGATGTCAGCGGGCATCGATATAATGAGCAGATCATTGCCGAACCATGTTCGCGTTCACTTGGCCGATTGGAAAATGTCTTCTTAGGCAAGGTAGCAGATTATGGGGATTGCGAGGAGGAGATGAAGAGAGGGAAGGCCCAAGAAGCTCATACAGATAACACTCGCGGTCGGCGAAAGGCAAAAACGACTTTCCGCTCTTTCATCGGACGTAGCCTGGAAACCTATCGGGAGGAGGATTTTTAGTGAGATGTGAAGCGACTTGTGGTTCCAGGGGAGGCTTGAAGCTTACATCGAGGGCCTCGACAGTTAGAAGAAAGACAGAATTGCCCTCGAACTTTTGGGGCGAGGCCGGCCCTGGCATTACTCATCGCCGTTCTTTCCCTCTCGATTACGGAAACCGATGCCGCCCGGTCAATCCTAGTCTGGATATATGTACTTGAGCTCGGATATGTATTTACTTGAGGTTGGATATGTATTTACTAGGGCTAGCCGGCTACGGGATTCATATACTATGCTCACCCTCAATTACGGGTGGAAATCATCGGCACGGCCAAGTCGTTTGCCGAGAGATATAGAGAGTTAAGCCGAAACGACCCCGCTTTCAGAGGTGCCTCCTTCGTTTTGGTCGGACTGGCAGCTCTCTTCGTAATGGGGCCGGCGATTGGCCATATCGTGACCGCAATCACGTATTATTACCCAATTCAACAGGGTTGCACTGAGCAGTACTCGTACGTGTACAACCAGTACACGGGCTACGTTAGAATTGATCTGGGTTATTGTGTGCCAAATATCGTTTGGTTGGAGCAAATTACGATCATAACCACAGCGATTACAGGACTGCTCGGCTTTATCATAGGCTTTTAATCAATTTCCAAAGGGAATGAGCGTTCTCGTTCTTCCTCTCCTCGAAAACTGAACTGTCAGCTTCTCTGGCCTTGTTCTTCGTTCCATTGCTACTCGCTACGCTGGCCGGGTGGGGTGTTGGTCAAGCAAACCCAGTTTGCGCTCCTCGTCCTCTTCCCGGCAACTACATCGAAACTACCCTGATTAACAATCTCAGGCTAGCTCTGATCCTTTCCTTCGGCGGATTCGTCCTGGCAATCCCTACCGTCGCGGAGTTGGTGTTCAATGGGCTCGTGTTGGGCAGCGCGGTGTCCGGATTGCTGAAGAAGCCGCTTATTCTCGCAGCCGGACTACTTCCTCATGGAGGATTCGAGATCGCCTCGTACATTATCGCTGCAAGCGTTGGCTTCCGTTTGACGCGACTGGAAATAGACTTGATACGGGGGCGCGATAGCAGGATCGATGTCAAGAGTATCGGACGTGTCGCCCTGACCGTAGTTATATTATTGGTCCTCGCTGCACTCATCGAGACGTTCATCACTCCACCTCTTCTCACGAGCGGGTGTTGATCATTGATGTCCCTAGAAGGTGGAGGCGCCATCGGTGGAGATCCTCTCTTGCGCCATTGAGGCCCACCAAACAGATAACGAAAAAGCTTTGTCAGATTGAAAACGGAGCCGTTGCCCCGTCTCAACACTTAAGAAACATGACCGATTCCACCTGCCTGTGGTGCCAGAGGATGGTTCGCCTATTGCGGGACTCAATGGCGGTTCTTATTCGCCCCAGGTCGGCATTTTGCTCGATCACTGAAAGGAACTCCAGCAGCGCATACGTCTTACCTCTGATTCTCGTGTAT
>VBPP01000295.1 GCA_005877365.1 Nitrososphaerota archaeon | reverse complement strand
GGGAAGGAATCCTGAGGGCGTTCAGTGGCGCGGGGGCTAAGTGAAGATGACATCGCACAGGGAAGCACCGGGTACATCGAAAGACCCCGTCGCCGATAACACAGACTTGTACGCTTTCGTCAGCCCAGACAAGCCCGAGACCGTCACAATCATATCTAACTTCATACCACTTGAGGAACCCGCTGGCGGACCCAACTTCGCTAACTTCGGAGACGACGTCTTATACGAGATCAAGATCGACAACGATGGCGATGCGGTAGAAGACATAACCTATCAGTTCAGATTCAAGACGACCTTCACCAACCCCGGTGTTTTTCTCTACAACACTGGGCAGATTGGCTCTCTCACAGACCCGAACTGGAACATAAGGCAGTCGTACAGCGTCACCAAAGTTACCTCCGGAGGGGACGACGAAGATGACGAAAATGGGACGGTCCTAGGAAAGGATCTACCCTCCCCACCCGTGAACGTTGGTCCACGGTCGACCCCGAGCTATGCTGCTCTGGCCAGCGCAGCCATCAATACCCTTAGTGATGGTTCGAGAGCATTTGCAGGCCAGAGAGGCGAAGGCTTCTACGTTGACCTCGGGTCAATATTCGACCTCGGCACCCTTAGGCCGTTCGCAGGCGCCCACGTAATACCTAATCCAGGAGGATCACCCGTCAACACGCTAAAGGGCTACAACGTCCACAGCATAGCAATTCAGGTTGCAAAAACATCGCTCACGGCGGACGGAAAGTTACCGACAGACCCAGCGAAGCCGAACTCGACGATAGGGATCTGGAGCACTGCAGGAAGGCGGAGGGCCGTTGTCCACAAAGACGACGACGACGACGACTGGGTATGCCTCTCATCAACGAGGTAATAATCCCTGTCGGCGCGAAGGACTTCTGGAATGCGTCACGGCCAAAGAGGGATTCACAGTTCCTCAAATACTATCAGGATCCAACACTTCAGAACCTTCTACCAGTCCTTTACCCAACGGCCTTTCCAAACCTCAAGGCACTCCTGGCCCAACCCGCGGCTAGCAGGCCAAGGGTTGACCTAGTCGCGATCCTGTTGACTGGCATCCCGCCTGGGCTTCCTGGACTGGGTAACTTCCAGAATGTGACCACCTCGACGCCCGCCGACTTGCTGCGGCTCAACATGGCTTTCGGGCCGTCAACAACGGACACCAATCCAGACGCCAGCAGTCCACACAGGTTGGGTCTTCTCGGCGGAGACTTCGACGGCTTCCCCAACGGCAGGCGCGTCTTCGACAACACCGTCGCCGTCGAGCTGAGAGCAGTGGCAGGAGCTACCTATCCGCTAATAGCTACCTTCACGCCCGATGCCGCGGCTGGCGCCCTTACAGATGGCACGAACAACGACCTACCTTTCTTGTCGACCTTTCCGTATCTGGCCACTCCATACGACGGCTACACACGCAAGCACGACTAATGGGAATGAGACGGGGATAGTTGAACCGCAACATCCCCTCCCAATCTTTCTCGGTCAGAACCCGCGAGAAGAGTTGAATTGAATGTCCGAGAGTGATTCGAGAGCGTTAGTCCTTTCTGCTAGGGAGAAGGGCAGAATCCTTCTGATCTACGTCTGTATCGCTGCCGCCACCGTTTTGGGGGTTGCTGCCTCAATACTTGTGGGGAGCGTCTCCTTTGTTCTCGGCGGTCTCGGGCTTGTGGCCTTCGTCTTCGGGCTGAGGCACGGTGTGGACGCCGACCACATAGCGGCCATCGACAACGTGACAAGGAAGTTAATCCAGGAGGGGAAGACTCCCCTGACTGTCGGGACCTGGTTCTCCCTCGGCCACTCCACGGTTGTCGTGCTGATGATCCTAGGTCTTGTGATTGCAACGAAGAGTATTGTCCAAGCCATGCCGTTCTTACAGGTAGCTGGGGCCCTGCTCGGCACGACTGTATCGGGCGTCTTCCTCTGGTTGATGGGACTGATGAACCTAACGATCGTGATTGGTCTCTACAAGATATTTCGCGGGCTCAAGGACGGGGAATTGTCTCGACCCGAGCTCGAAGAAATGCTCGACAGGCGGGGGATGATAAACCGCTACTTCAGGTCATTGTTCAGGATCGTCAGCGAGCCTTGGAAGGCCTATCCAATTGGCCTGCTCTTCGGCCTGGGGTTCGATACGGCGAGCGAGATAGCGCTTATCGCGATCAGCGTCGGAGTCGGCGTTTCGGAGTCGGTGCCTCTGTGGATGGTCCTCCTGCTGCCGTTCATGTTCACGTGCGGCATGGTCCTCGTGGACACAACGGACGGAGTGGCGATGAGGATGGCATACACGTGGGCAGTCCTCAAGCCGCTAAGGAAAGTCTACTACAACCTCACGATCACGATCATGTCGGTTCTGGTCGCGCTTGCGATTGGAACCGTCGAACTCCTGCAGGTTGCGAGTGGGGAGCTGAACCTTCGAGGCCCATTCTGGAGCCTCCTTGGTGCTCTTGACTTCGAGACTCTCGGCTTCTTCGTCGTTGGACTATTCGGAGCTACCTGGCTCCTGTCGTTAGTTTACTGGAAGTTCAAGAGATATGATGAACTGACCGTTGTTGGACACAAGCCGACCTGATCGTGGAGCCCTCTCTACCAAGGTCAATAATCCCGTCTAGAAACTTCACAGAATCGGTTTGAGTATCTGCTCCCGTCGCGAGGAGGTGCACCTTAGTCCTGTAGCTAGCCGCGCTCAAGAATCGCGGTCATGCAGTGGGGCCCGCCGTACCCTCCCGTCAGATTGGTCAGAGTGATTGGGAACGCGTCTATCCCGTGATGGTAGATTTCCCTCTTATGAGGGAAGAATCCCCCAGTCTCCTTGAGGTGCTGGTAATCCTTCTGCGCCTGGTCGAGTAGTCTTCCGTACCTGTTTGGATGCTGTTTGGCCTGGTAACTCAGGCTTTCAAGTACATTATTCGCCTGCCTATCGACCTCGACCGCAAGAATTGTGCCGTCCTTGATGCAAAGAAAGTTCGAGGCGTCAGACAGCTGC
>VBPP01000317.1 GCA_005877365.1 Nitrososphaerota archaeon | reverse complement strand
TGGTCCTGGACCAGGTAGACAGGGCCTGCAAGGGCATCAGGCCCATCGAAGACAAGTGCTACCTGCAGCATCGTTTCAACGACAGGGTAGGGCCCGCCTTCGGCCAGGCACACCTCCTGGGCCTCCCGATCTCCAAGAGTTTCGGCGACGGTCAGGGGGCTGACACCGTCACCTACGCCCTCGCGATTGAGAGGATAGGGAGGGAGGGGACGGGCGTCAGAACCTTCGTCTCGGCGCACGTGTCGCTGGGAGAGCTGACGGTGCAGAAGTGGGGCAGCGAGGAGCAGAAGGGGAGATACCTCCCCCGGACGACGAAAGGGGAGAAGGTGATGGCGTTCGGGCTGACCGAACCCGGAGCGGGTAGCGACCCGTCATCCCTGAAGACATCCTTCGAGGAGTCGGGGGGGAAGTTCATCCTGAGCGGGCAGAAGACGTGGATTTCCAACGGCTCCATCGCCGACCTCGTGATCGTCTTCGCGTACCCCAGGGGGAAGAGCGACGGGATGTGCGCCTTTCTAGTGGAGAGGGGGAGCGCCGGATTCTCCGCAAAGCCGATAGAGAATAAGATGGGCCTTCCCACCTCGGATACGGGAACGATCTACCTCGAGAAGTGCGAGGTCCCCAAGGAGAACCTACTGGGACCCCGCGGAAAGGGCCTCTCCGTCGCGTACTCCGCTCTGATGTCGGGGAGGCTCAGCGTCGCCGCCGGCTGCGTGGGAGTGATGCAGGACTGCCTGGACGAGGCAGTGAGATACTCGGGGGTGAGAATCCAGCACGGGAAGCCGATCGGGAAGCACCAGCTCGTCCAGAGGCACATCGGGATAATCTCGACGAACCTGGAGGCGGCGAGGTGGCTGGTCTTGCGGGCCGCCTACCTGAAGGAGAAGTACGAGGAGAACCCCAAGAACGGGCAATCGAGGGACGCCGCCGACCTGGAGATAGCGAAGGCGAAGTACTTCGCGGCTAACGCTTCTTTCGACGCGGCGAACAGGGCGGTCCAGGTCTTCGGCGCCAACGGATACTCGCTCGAAAACCGACCCGCCAGACACCTCCTGGACACCCGGGTCACGAAGATCTACGAGGGCACCGACGAGATACTCGAGCAGAAGATCGCTCTGGGAGTTCTCGGTAAGGCCTTCGAGGCCTACTCCTGACCGAGCGTGGGGAACGGGAAGCCTTTTCTGCCCAGGGGGCGGAGCAGCGAAAGAGGCGGTTCCGATTCCCTCTAGGCGCTTTGCGGCAGTGGCCGTGCTTCTCGTCTTAATCGTGAGCTCTTCTGTTGGCTACTTCCTTCTGCAGGGTTCGCCGAGCGACTGCAGTCCACTCGGCGGGAAGGCGATACTGAGAAGCCGACTGACGCCTCAGAAGACGGGGGGCGCAGTTACCACATACGCACTCCCCTCCCCCGACCGGTTTCCCAACGGGGTGGCGGTGGCAGCCGACGGCTCAGTATGGTTCGGAGAGCAGGGAGTTCCGGGGCTCGGCCACCTCTATTCAAACGGGACGCTGGTGGAGTACGCCTGGCCGTTCAACTATCCGGGAAGGTCCTCTTCATCTCAGACCTGTGCGGAGAAGACGGCGATCTGGACGGTCGTCCTCTGGAACGGAAGAGTCTGGGCGGGAGATCAAACGGGAAATCAGCTGGTGGGGCTCGACCCGGCGACGGGAAGCGTCAAAATGATAAAGGTCAACGGGACGGAAGCCTTTCCTTACGGCCTCACCACAGCACCAGACGGTGCGCTCTGGTTCACGGAACTCTTCGCCTCGAAGATAGGAAGGGTGGACACCGCCGGAAATCTGGAGGAGTACTCTCTCCCGAACGGTAAGAGCTCGGTACCGGCCGAGATAGCGTTCGCCAACTCCACGCGAGGGTACTACGTCGATGTCGGAGGATCCGGACAGGCCGGCGGACTCTACCAGTTCAACCCCCAGAAGTTCGCTCCCGTCAAGGTGGGGGCAAACATGACTCTGTATTCCCCGAACAGCCTCGCTCTCGGAACTGGGGGCGTTTGGGTTAGCCAGCATGAGGCTGCCAGCCTCGTCTTCTATGACCTGGCCACTAAAGCATGGACTACCTACCCCACCTCAACGGTGAATTACGTCGATACGACCCTGCCCTACTTCGTGAGGGTGAACGG
>VBPP01000316.1 GCA_005877365.1 Nitrososphaerota archaeon | reverse complement strand
TCCTCTCCACGATCGCGTTGATGCAGTGAGTCGTCCCGATCGCCGCGAGCTTCACCTCCGAGGGGTCGGCCCCCGTCTTCTGCAGAACAGCGTCGAGGCCGTTCACCACGCCGGTCGTGACGTCTGGAGTGGTCGGGGTCTTGACCGCCCCTACGAACTCATTCCTGGCTGAGAGAATCACCGCGTCGGTGTGGGTGCTCCCAACATCGATCCCCAGTTTCAGGGTCATCGCGGATCACGAAGACCTCAGGTGGGGTCGATACTTCCCTTCCTTATCGGGCGAGAGTTTCGCCTTCCGGTAGAAGGCAGGGTGCCTCATCTCCAGGGGGATGTAGTCTGTCTCTAGGTTGAAGTACCTCGGGCCCCAAACCTTGAGGGCCTCCGGGGTCCTCATTATCTCCGGCGTCGGTATCCCGATAACAGTAACCCTGAAGCCATACCTGAGTCCCTCAGTCGTAATTGCGCGAGCGGACTCGGTGTCCAGGATTGAGATGAGGTCCGGGACGGTCGCGACGACCTCTCCGTCGACCGCAGCCATGAGGTTCTCATTCTGGAACCTTATCGTCATCGTCTTGCCGGCGTATTCGTCCAGCCCTTCTATCGTGGTCGTCCCGACAGCGAAGCCCGCGGTGGTCCTCCTCTCGACGTCGAGTATCTTCCCCTTGAAGAGAGGGATGGCCTTCCCGTAGTTCGTCCCCTCCGTCACCCTCATCAGCGCTTCGAGGGGCGACTCCTTCTTCTCTGCCGCCTCTCTTATCGTCCTCCCGATCTTCAGCACGAGTGAGACGCAGTTCCTGACGGCGGTCCTCTTCACGTCCTTCCCCGACATGGCGTACTCCGCGATGTGGGAGGAGCCGCCCATCTTGATCGTGAGCCCTCTCGCCAGCCACTCGAGGGCGAAGTTGTCTACCGCGTTGAGGAGCGCCGAGTTTCCCTTCTCGTCATGAATCGCGATAGGGCTGCCGGGTATGCCATACACCGAGAAGGTCTCCATCTGAAGCTCGGGGAAGGCGCGCCCCATCCCGTCGCCGTCGATGACGGGGAGGCCGGTCTTCGCGGCCACCACGAAAGGGATCGTCGAATTCACCCCGCCCGCCTCTATCGGCATCGTGGCGTCTGCCTTCCTACCGTGGTACTTCTCGAGGAGCCTGAGGGAGGCGACCGCCTCGTCCCCTCTCGGTATCCTCTCTATCAGGACGGTCGGGGCGCCCATGATCGCCGTGGGAACTACGAACCAATCGTCGGGGACCTCGGTCGGGTCGAGGAGCGTGACGGGGCCGTGATCCCTTATCGCCGTCAGGGCCATGAGCTTCCCGATGTAGGGGTCCCCACCACCTCCTGTCCCGAGGATGGCTGCGCCCGAGGCTATGTCGTGCATCTCCG
>VBPP01000315.1 GCA_005877365.1 Nitrososphaerota archaeon | reverse complement strand
GCTCGCGCAGGAGATAGTGGAGTGCCTTTCGCCTGTCCCTCCCCCTGAAGGCGCCGCTCGCCCTGGCGGCCTCGGTCATCGCCAGGTTTCTAAGGTAAAGCAAGACCGCCCTCTCCTCCTCCATCTCCCTGAGTTTCCTGTCAAGGTCCGCGATTATCTCGCCCAGCGGCCCAATCCTTGCGGCCTCGTCCGGCGACCGAAGCGCATCGTTCATCCTGGCTATCAGGGCGGAATTCTCAGAGTCCTCTGCGACCCCGGGGCTCGCCCCGAACGAAAAGACTCGGGTCCTGAATAGGCTCGGCGCGAAGTCTATCGTTATGGAGACGCTCCTGCGTAGGAGGTACTCCTTCCTCTTCGGCCCTCTCGGGCTCGTTTCGAGCATTGATGTGACAAACCCGGCGTCCTCCATGCTGTCCAGGTGTTTCGCCACGAGCTGCTGGCTCAATCCGAGCTCCCTCGAGAGCTGGAGCTGGTATCCCGGCTCCTCGCTGAGGCGACGAAAAATCTTCCGCCTTACCGGGTTCTCAACAGCTACAAGAATCGAATCGAGGTCCGATTGCGACAATCTTCTGCACCCGCTAGGTCGGGGGCTCCCGGGCCACGACGACTTGCGGTCTCTTCACGGACGTCATCGCGTATTTGCTTGCATGCTTCATGCTATAAATGCGTTCCAAGGGCGAGCTTTGGCACATCAAGAAAGGCAAGGGACTCGACTACCGGCTCACCGATTGTTTCAATTGAATTTCAAGCGTCGTCTTCAATTCTGCCATCGCATCTTGGGTCCATGCTCCAGTCCGTCCAGCCTGGAGAGGCCCGTTCTTCCCAGACTTCCCGTGTCACGAAGCTCCTCTTCTTTGTGCCTCCCTCGGGTCGAGATTTAACTTGGAGGGAGAGTGGAAGGGCCCGACATATCACGGTCAGCAGGGTCCTGAGAGAGCGGATCTCGAACGCGGCCGGCCGTGCCAAGCCTAAAATAGAAAAGCGCTCCCCCTCGTCCGCAATGAAGAGCGCGATGGGATGGCTGACCGAGGAGAGCCAACCCGCGGTCCGCTATCTGGCTATGAGGGACCTCCTTGGGACGAGGGGAGACGACCTCCACCAGGCCCACCGGGCGATACCGTCGCGGGGGTGGGTCAAAGATATCCTCCGAAGCCGCCTCCCCGGCGGTTATTGGGTCGACGGGGAGAACCTCTACAGGCCGAAGTACCACTCGACCAACTGGATGCTCCTCATCCTCTCAGACCTCGGGGTCACGAGGGAGCTCCCATGGCTGGCCGAGTCGGCGGAGATGTGGAGGGACAGGTTCGCCAGGCCCGACGGCGGCTTCGACACGGGCGACTCCAAGACGAGCGAGCTCTGCCTCACGGGGAACACCGCGCGGGCGCTGGTCAAGTTCGGGTACGCCGACGACCGACTTGTCAGGCGCGCCTTCGAATGGCTGGTGCGGAACCAGAAGCCTAACGGCGGCTGGCACTGCTGGGGGAGGAACGGCGTCATAGACGGATGGGAGGGGATGAGCGCCTTCGCGGTCTATCCGCGCCAGAAGTGGACGCGGAGCATGAAGGCGGCGGTAGACAGGGGCTGCGAGTTCTACCTCGAGCGCGGCCTTCTCCGTCAGGGGGCGCGGTATGACCCATGGTACCGGTTGCACTTCCCCTATCACTACTACTACGACATCCTCGTCGGGCTGGAGTTCATCACCGAGCTCGGGAGAGGGGACGACCGGCGGGCGGAGAACGCCCTGGCGCTGCTGAAGAAGAAGCGGCGAAGGGACGGCCGCTGGCTGATGGACGCCGTGCACCCGGACTATCTGAACGCGGGCAAGCTGCCGAAGTGGTTCCCGAAGTACAAAGACAGGCTGAAGCCCTTCTCACTGGAGGCCGCGGGCGAGCCGAGCAAGATGATAACGCTCAGGGCGCTGCGCGTCCTGAAGCGCATGGGCGAGCCGGTGCCCGCCTGAAGGCTCCGGTTCTAGGCGCCAGGCGGCATGCGTTCTTATAGGAAAAAGTTGGGTTCCCGCCTCGTGGTTCTGAGCCGGGTCCTCCTCGCCAGCAAGTTCGCGGTGGCCAGCGAGCACCCTCTCGCCTCGGTCGCCGGACACGAAGCGATGGTCGAGGGTGGAAACGCGGTCGACGCCGTTACCGCGACAAGCTTCGCCCTCTCTGTTCTCCAGCCCGCCCTAGGAGGGATTGGCGGGGACTTCTTCGCGCTGTTCTACGAAGCCAAGACTGGGAAGGTTCACTGCATCAACTCGAGCGGCTGGGCTCCCTCTCGTCTGACCCCCAAGTTCCTCGAAGAGCGGGGTCATCGCGGCGTCCCC
>VBPP01000314.1 GCA_005877365.1 Nitrososphaerota archaeon | reverse complement strand
GGTCCTGGGCGCCCTCAAAGATGCGGGGTGGGTCGACTTCGACTCGCTCCTCTCCGGCGGACTCCTCCCCGACCAGGTCAGGCGGTCGATAGAGTGGCTCTCATCGAAGGGATTCATCGAGGTCGAGCAGAACACTCTCGCCAAGCTCGTCCTGCTCCTCCCTACCGCCCCCGAACTCTTGCTTCTGCGCCGTCTGAAGGGGGCGGGACGTCCCGTTCCGCTCAGTGACCTGAAGAAGGATTTCAAGTCGCAGGACGAGTTCTCCGCGGCGCTCGGCAGGGCCCGCGAGTCATTGTGGATAAAGGTGGAGAGTTCGGCGGTCGGGTCCTTCGTCTCGATGCTGGATGCGGATGGGGCGGCGAAGCTTGAAAGACTCCTCGCCCATCTCGCAAGAGGAGCAGAGGAGGATGCGCTCCCCGAGGAGCTCCGTCCCCTCCTCCCCGACCTGATAAAGAGGGGAATAGTCCGGAAGACGGAAGAGAAGTCGACGAGAGTCAGGATAACCAGAGATGGGCTCGCGGCCCTGGAGGCGGCGGAGGGGGGTCGCGTCGAGAGGCTAACGCCCGACCTTCTCGCCACGGGTCGCTGGAGGGGGAAGGAACTCCGCTCGATAGACGTCAGAGCCCCCGCCCCACGTTTCTATCCTGGAAGGAGGCACCCGGTGAACGAGTTCATCGAAGAGGTGAAGGAGGCGTACATTTCGATGGGGTTCACCGAGATCGAGGGGGCCGCGATTCAACCCGCCCTCTGGAACTTCGACGCGCTCTTCACTCCTCAGGACCACCCCGGGAGGGAGCTCCAAGACACCTTCTACCTGATGTCCATGGAGGACGATTCAATCAAGCGCGAGGGCGTGGTGGACAGGATCGCATCGACTCACGAGGACGGGTGGAGGACTGGTAGCAGAGGATGGCAGTACAGATGGAGCACCGAGGAGGCGAGAAGGCTTGTTCTCAGGACACACAACACAGTCCTGACGGTCAGGGCGCTAGAGTCTGAGAAGGAGGACCTGCGCGTCTTCGCGCTCGGAAAGGTCTACAGGAATGAAAACCTCGATTACAAGCATCTTGCGGAGTTCCACCAGATGGACGGAGTCATCATGGGGGATGGCCTGAACACACGGCACCTGATGGGATTCCTTACAGGGTTCTACCGGAAGCTCGGCATGAGCGAAGTCAAGTTATGGCCGTCCTACTTTCCGTACACCGAGCCTTCTCTGCAGGTTGTGGGCTACTCGGACCTAGCCAACGACTGGATCGAGCTGGGCGGCTCGGGCGTCTTCAGGCCCGAGGTCACCTGGCCGCTCGGAGTGAAGAAGCCCGTCCTGGCATGGGGACTCGGAATCGAGCGGCTGATTCTTCTCAGGCTCGGGCTCGACGACCTCAGGGTCCTCTACGACAACGACCTGGGCTGGCTGAGAAGGAGGGCAACGACAAGTATTGCCGGTAGTCAAACTCTACAAGGATA
>VBPP01000313.1 GCA_005877365.1 Nitrososphaerota archaeon | reverse complement strand
CTGAGGCTTCGCCCAGTTTCCTCTTCTCTTCGTCTATCAGCTCTGTCAGCGCCTCGAATGCCTTTCCAGCGTCCTTCATCGTCACCACCATCATGGTATCCGTGTAGCAGCTTACCGTGTCTTCGATGTTGACGTGCTTTCTGGAAAGCTGGTCGTAGAAAGAGCTGATGCAACCCGTCGTAGTTATGATTTCCTTTGGACTGTGAACAGTTATCGCTGCGCGTTCTTCTCCTTCGTCTAGGAATTCAGCGGTCGCTAAGGCCTTCCTCACCTCCTTGTGCAATCTCTCGTCAAAAATTAGGGTGATGGAGGACAGCGATTCAGAGACTTGCATGAAGTCTTCTTGGTAGCTTGAGAGAAGAGTGCTTACGGCCTGAAGGGTCTTCCTTGTCTTCTCAACCGAGAGCCTCGAGACACCTGTCCTCACGTTCACGACGCTGTTCGCGACAACACTTGCCACTTGGCTCGACGCCGGTGCATAATCATCTCTGATCCGCTTGAGGGAGCTTATGATTCCCTCTTCGTTGACGTCCTTGACCTTCTTTCCCATCCTAGCAGCGACCTTCGGCCTGAGCACCCTAGATAGTCCACTCAGATTGGCATAGTCCCTGGCGATAGCGTCTTGGAACGAGAAATCGAAGTTCACCTCGTCCCTGACCGCACTGATTAATGAGGGGCCGTTTCGCGAGTTCGATGACCTGTTTTGGTCACGCGGAGCCAATAAAAGCTCAAACTAGCCAAAATCTATAAAAGCGTTTCACCATTGACTCGCTTCATCACTTTGGGACTCACCGTAGCTCTCGCATATTCTGGCGGCCTCGACACCTCCGTCTGCATCAAGTGGTTGCAGGAGAAGTACAAGGCTGACGTCATTACGGTAACGCTCGACCTCGGCCAGAAGGATAACCTCAGGGAGATAGGGAAGAGGGCCTACCTCCTGGGAGCACGAAACCACTACGAGGTCGATGCTCGCCACGAGTTTGTCACCGGCTACGTCTACCCAGCGATAAAGGCGAACGGACTCTATGAAGGCAAGTACCCGCTCAGCACCGCGCTCGGCAGACCTCTGATAGCGGAGAAACTCGTGGAGGTGGCCCAGAAGGAAGGCGCTGATGCGGTCGCCCACGGTTGCACTGGGAAGGGGAATGACCAGGTGAGGATAGACGTTACAGTCAGGTCGCTCGACTCCTCCCTGAAGGTGATCGCCCCGGTCAGAGAGTGGAACATGACGAGGGACGAGGAGATGACCTACGCGCAGAATCAGGGGATCCCCATAAAACCCTCAAAGTCGATCTACAGCGTCGACCAGAATCTCTGGGGGAGGTCCATCGAGAGCGGCCCCCTCGAGCATCCGGATCAGGAGCCCCTCCCTGATGCCTTCGAATGGGCAACCCTCCCCGAGGAGGCCCCCGATACTCCGGGATACCTAGACCTTGAATTCCTCGAGGGTGTCCCAACAAAGGTGAATGGTCAGGAGCTGAACCCCGTCGAACTGATTCAGTTCGTAAACCAACTCGGCGGCTCGCACGGCGTGGGGATCATCGACCACATGGAGGACAGGCTCGTCGGGATAAAATCGAGGGAGGTCTACGAGTGTCCCGCGGCCCTGACCATCATAGAAGCGCACAAGGACCTCGAGAAGCTCGTGCTGACGAGGAACGAACTTGAGTTCAAGTCCTCCGTCGAGAGAGAGTGGGCCTGGCTAGTCTACTCGGGCCTATGGATGGAGCCTCTACGGGCGGCACTCGACAGCTTCATTGAGACGACCCAGAAGCGGGTAACCGGAAAGGTCAGGCTGAAGCTCTACAAGGGCAACGTGAGGGTAGTGGGAAGGTCATCGAAGAACGCGCTCTACAAGCTGGAGCTGTCGACCTACAACAAGGGTTCGACCTTCGACCAGAGGAATGCGGTTGGTTTCATAGAGCTCTGGGGGCTCCAAGCCCGCGTCGCTGCCAAGGTCGCTGCCAAAGTCGCCGGGATGAGTGAGGGGAGAACCGCTGGATATCAGAGGGAAACGCCTGAAGAGATCCAATGAAAGTGCGACGGGGTTCACCTCATCCATCGGATTCGACGCACCCATCGCAAGGCACGTCATCAGGATCAACACAGCGCACATGCTAACGCTGATTCGCGGCGGAGAGGTCAAGAAAGGTATCGGAGCGGAATGCCTGAAGTTCCTCCTCGAGGCGGCCCCAGAGACAACTACCGGGCAGTTCGAGGATATCCACCAAGCGATAGAGCAATCCGCCGTCGACCGACTGGGAGTCGAAAAGGCTGGTTTCCTCAACCTCGGGAAGAGCAGGAACGACCAGGTTGCCTCGGCCATCAGGATGGAGCTGAGAGAGCGCATCATCCTCCTCCTGACGAGGGTGAACTTGCTTCAGGAATCGCTCCTAGGCGTGGTCAAACGCGACGGACGAACCGTCATCCCGGGATTCACCCATCTCCAGCACGAGAGGGTCAACCTCTCGCCCATGGGGGCCGCAGCACTCGCGGGGACTTCGGTAAACATCGACAGGAGGCTGATCGCCTCCCTCCTCGGCTTTACGGGAATAATCGATAACTCGATGGATGCTGTCTCCTCGCGTGACTTCGCGGTTGAGGCTCTCTCCTCCTGCGAGATGCTGATGATCGAGCTGAGCAGGATAGCGGAAGAGATCATCCTCTGGTCTTCCAAGGAGTTTGGCTTCGTAGAGGTCGCGGACGAGTACGCCGCCTCCAGTAGTATCATGCCCCAGAAGAAGAACCCCGTCACGGCCGAACTCGTAAGGGCGAAGTGCGGCTCCGTGCTCGGGTCGCTTCAAGCCGTCTGCACCATCCTGAAAGGACTCCCGTACTCCTACAACCTCGACCTCCAAGAGGTCACCCCTCACCTCTGGGCGGGCCTCGCAAACACCCAGAGGTCCGTTGAGATTATTGATGGAACAATCTCGACTCTAATTTTCAACCCCAAAGCTCTCTCCAGGTCGATGGAGGGAGATTACTCCACGGCCACCTCTCTCGCGAACTACCTCGTAAAGTCGAGCGGCCTCTCATTCAGAGAGGCACACTCCCTCGTCGGGGAAGTTGTTCGGAAGTCCGTAGAGGAGGCGATTCCCTTCTTCGAGGCGGCCAGAGAGCTTCCGAACCTCTCAAAGAAAATCCCTCCCCTCGACGAGAAGACCCTGCAGAGCATCCTCGACCCGACCGCTTTGCTGAAGAGCATTGTGACAGCGGGAGGTGCCAACCCACAATTCATCCCGGGAGGCGTCGAAAGGCGCCTCCGACTCGTTCACAGGAACCGCTCGCGGCTCGCCAAGCTCGAGGGCGACCTGAAGCTGGCGGAGCTGTCGCTCCTAAGGAACGCAAACTCGTTGCTCGGGGAGGTGAGAAACTAGTGAATACCAAGTGTGCTGAGTGCGACGGACCGATAAACGTCCCCAACGACGTAATAGTCGGGGAGATCGTTTCGTGCAGAGATTGCGGGGTCGAATACGAAGTATCCGAGATAAGAGGTGGTGTTGCACTATTGAAACCCGCGGAGACGGTCGAAGAGGACTGGGGCGAATAGTGGTTGTTGCAACTTACCATCCTCTTTGATAGGCTCAGATGGGAAGAGAAGGCTCTCAAGAAAGAGGGCGAGAACGAGGGGTGCGAGGCCTCCCTCCTCGACGCGAAGGGCCTTGTCCTTGAGGTCTCGACGCCAAGAAAGCGAAACGGCCTCGGCGACCTCGCTCTTCAGAGGTGCATCAGTCACTACCGGGCACTCTACCTGACGAAGATTCTCGAAAATATGAGTCTCGAAGTGGTAAACTCCTCCGCCGTCACAGAGAACTGCGGAAACAAGCTCCTGACGACCCTCCTATTGGGAAAGGCGAGGATTCCGACCCCGAAGACATACATCGCACTCACCCCCGACACCGTTCCTCAGGCCGCGGAGGCGCTTGGATTCCCCTTGGTGATGAAGCCGATGACGGGCAGCTGGGGAAGAATGGTCAGCTTAGCGAGAGACGGTGAGACGCTCCAGTCGATGGTCGAACTCCGAGAGCAACTTCAGAACCCCGCGGAGCACATGTACTACCTCCAGGAGTTTGTAAAGCGCCCTCCCAGGGACATAAGGGCAGTCGTTGCCGGAGACGAGATAGCCGCGTGCGTGTATCGTTACGCCCCCGAGGGGGAGTGGCGAACCAACGTAGCTCGCGGGGGAATCTCGAAGGCTTTCAAGCCGGACGAGGAGCTGCAGGAGCTGATCCACAGGGCGGCCCAGGCGGTGGGAGGCGGGGTCCTGGGGGTGGACGCGATGGAGTCGAGGGACGGCTACCTCATCCACGAGGTCAACAACACGGTCGAGTTCAAGGGCGCGCAGTCAGCCACGCAAGGCAGCATTCCCCGCAAAATAATCAAGTACGTCCTTTCACGGGGCAAGAAGTAGATTGGTGAGGGTCGGAGTCGTAGCCTCTTCAGGCTACATCGGGGGAGAACTTCTTCGTCTGCTGCTGCAGCACCCGGATGTCGAGCTCACGGTGGCCACTTCAAGAAGTTACGCGGGCGAGTACGTCTTCAGGGTTCACCCCAACCTTCGTGGCGTCACGAACCTGACCTTTACGGAGTTCAACCAGGGGACCCTGACAGATAAGGCGGACCTCGTCTTCACGGCCCTCCCCCACGGTGAGTCAGTCAAGTACATCCCGCAGCTGGCGAAGACGGGTCTGAAGATAGTCGACCTGAGCGCCGACTTCCGGCTGAAGGACCCCAGCAAGTACAAGAGCTGG
>VBPP01000135.1 GCA_005877365.1 Nitrososphaerota archaeon | reverse complement strand
CTCTCCCTGTAGGCAGCATGAGACTGAGACTGCGAAACAGAAATCCAGACTTGCCCGTTTTTCTTCATCTTCGCGGATCCGTCTCCAAAAACAAAACCCGCCAAGTAAGCCATCTCCGGAGATATGCAAGCTGTCCTCAGTCTTGCTGTGCCGAACTTCAAACACCGCCTTCGCCATTCCTCTTCTGCTCCTAGAGACCGAACGATTCTCTTGACCTCTCCGAAGGTGAAGCGTGACCTGCTGCGGAGCGAATCGATTATTGAATTCGAAGCCTGCTTTCTTGCCAAGACTTGCAAGTCGTTTCGTTCGTTTTCGCTAAGCTCGACTCGGATATCGTCGGACGCGATATCCCATATCCACTGCTTCTCCGAGACCTGAGGCAGTCTAAGCGGAGCAGCCACGTAGTCGCCATTTTCGAGGCTACCGACCGCTTTCCACTGTAACGTGTTGCCGTCTAATAGAAGGTGGTCAGGTGTAAGTCTCATCGTGTGCCCTGTCTTGAACTTGACAACTCGAAGGATGCCTCTGTAGCGTTTCCGCCGAATTAAGGTAGCCGCTGTCCTCGTCAAAGAAAGTCTGTTCAGGTCGAGCGATTGTACACTTCCCCGGAGCAAGCCGATCTCCACCTCTCCGTCTCCCGAGAAAGTTCTCTCAAATTTCACGCCCTCTTCCAACTCGGATATTTTCACGATTCTGTCTCCGATGATCACGGCTGTTTCGGGGTGAAGGCAAGCTATTCCCTGATCGGCCAAGACGACGACTCCCGCTTCCAACATGAAAACGTTCTTCTCCCTAATAACCGCCGCTGAGAGGCCAGCCGCTGTCGAGCCCCTCCCCGAAGCGAATAAGCCTCGAGGCGCCACCTGGGCTGCGAACTTCAGCATCTCTGACTTGGCGGTATTATGAGAGATGATCCCGTTCGCTATGAACCTATGTCCGTCTGGTACCTCAATGTCGTAGACGTCGGCCGGTCCGTGTCTGGAGATGCTTACGATTCTCTCGCTCCTCTGGCGGTGCACTCTTCCGAAGTTCTGAGCGTCGGCATTCAGACTCTTGAGAATCGCTTTCTTCTTAGCCGAAGCGAACCCGATGTGCTTTGCAAACCTGGACATGTCCTCTCCCCTTCTTATGAGGAGAGCATTACCGACTATTCTCGAGTGGATTCCAAAACGCAGCAAGAGAACTTGGACGTCCCGAAGCAGTTCGATGTCCTTGGCCTTAAGGGAAATTGCTCGTGAGCCCCTTCCTTTCGCAAAGACTGACCCGTCGGCTTCATAGAGCCACGTGAGAAATGATGAAACAACGCTGTTCCCAGACCGAAGTACCATATCTGGGACTCTCTTCTGCCTAAGAAAGCTGAGATTGGCGGCTATGTCCTTATTGCTCATGTGGACGTAGTGCAATGGCACCTTTCTTCCCTTTATCAAGCGCCTCGAAATATTAGGTTCCAAGCCAAAGACCTCCTTCACTACCGAGAGCAACATTGGCATGATGTCCAACTCGGGCTCAGCAACAACGAATCCAAAACGTTGTGAATCGTTGGAAATCCATCCGTCGCCGAGCACGTACCCACAAAAGGCTGCAAGTTGTGGTGTCATTCGGTCAGGGAGTCTGGCGTTGAACTTTGGCCCGAACTTGTGTCTCTCGACCGCAACGAAATTCGTTCTTACGAACTCTCTGATTGTGCACGGGAACCCCGTGACTACAGCCACTCTATCGCCAACCTTGAACCTGTCCAGCCTGTACCACGATCTCACCAATCTCCCATTCTCATTGCGTACGCGCAGGAGAGGGTGGTTAGGAGTGCCCTTGATGCTCTTCCCCGATTCCGTCAATATTTCGACTATTCTAGGACTCCTGTACATGTGGAACTTAGTCGCCATCGCTCTCCGACCTCCTCCTTCGCCCGTTAACACCTGAACGTTGAGCGGTTGCAAGTGTTCGTTCCCCACCTGGCCTATCTTCACAATTGCGCCGTTGCCCAAAACCACCCGTTCGTCAGCGACGAGGCAGCCAGGATCACCCACGAATAACACATTAATGTCACCCCTCAGCTTCGTGCCATCAGGTAGATGAGTCGCCACCCCTCCCGCCAGCAGGAGTAGTATCGCTTCCCTCTCCGGCTCATGACCTGTTATTGCCGGGGCGATCGAGGCGATGAGCTTCTGATACGCATCCGGGCGGGAGGCGACGCTTCTGATTAGGGCCTCGTCGTCCCTGGTAATCTGCACCTGCTCCGGCTCCTTCCCGATGACCTCGATGTGGTTGCAGTCTATCTGCGATCTGAAGAGCCTCATCTTGAGCTGCCCGGTCGAGTAGTCCGGAACCGCCCTCATCACCCCCGTCAGGACAACCCTGTCGCCGGGCCTCGCAGAATTCACGATGTCCCCCTCCGCGTTCACGTCGAAGAACTGGGGGAGCTGCCCCGCCGGGAGCTCCTCGGGTAGCTCCTGGACTCTCAGGATCTGGTAGTCGATGAACTTGCTGCGTTTCCTGTCGAGTTCGAGGTTCCTTGAATCGCAGGTCTCGCACATCAGGGGCTTCTTCATCAGCATGTCGTCCTGTTTCTGATACGTCAGGTCGCCCTTCTCGCAGACGAAGGCGGCCTCCGTCATCAGGGGCCTCAGCTCCGATGACCTCACAACCATCCCCGAGACGGCGATCATCTTGTCGATGTGGGAGGTATCGACCTTCCTCAAGGGAACCCTATCTGGGATTCCCTTTATCCTCACAGCTAGCAGCCTCGCAACGTGGTCGGCGTAGCTCGGGCTTTCCGACCTGAGAGTCTCGAAGGCGGCTGTCCTGAATGACTCGAGAGTCTTGTCGGGCTCCTCCAGGAGTCTCTTTGCAAGTTCGTCGTCGTACCTAAGGAGGTCCTCGTACTCAACGACAAGAGACTTTCCGCCAGACCCCGCCAGCTGTGAAATGCTTGACCTGTAGACGTACTCCCCGCTCTTGTTCGTCACCGTCTTGAGGAACTCCTCGAATTGCTCCGAGAGCTTTCGAGTCGCGAGGGTCGCCAACTAGGCCTTCTCTCCGAGCAGCGTGGTCCTCCACTCCTTCGTGAGCGACTGCGACGTGGCAAAGAAGACCTTCTCCTCGGGTGTGAGCTTGTCGGCGATAGCCGAGAGCGTCGTCGAGGAGCTCGAAAGAGACAGAAGCTTCCCCAGCCTTATCCCGATGAGGTCGTAGCTGCTAGCCCTGAGTCTCTCGTAATCTTCCTTCCTCACCCTCCCCGCTCCCGCCGCATCGCGTAGGTAGGCGAGCCTCCTCTTCATCCTGAGATAAAAGTCTGGGGCGAGGTTCGAGAGCTGGAAAGCTCCGATCATCTTCTCTCTACTCAGAGACTTCAGTATCTCAGTCTCGAACGGTTCCTCAGCGACTTCTGCGAGGCCGAGGCTAGCGAACTCCTCCGCGACCCACCTGGGGAGTTCTGCTGTCTCTCCCTCCCTCAGTTTCTCGACCTTGAGGTCCCCTACCTCGATGTTCTCCACCGCGGAGCGCATGCTCACCTTCACGTTAGACAAGAGGTAATCCCTCTCTCTCTGCTGAAATAGCTCCCTGAGGGGAAAGTCCACAGAACTCAACGAAGACCCTCCAGAATTCCGTCCGAATAATAAAGATTTGAGCGAAAAGAGCAGCTATCGGGCAGAGTCGGCGGACCCTCTCCTCTTCAAGATTCGCCCGAGCAGCGACTTCAGCCTTCCGAGTTTCCCCCCTCCCTCTCGAGTTGATGAATCGCCCTCCGCGGGTGGGAGTTGAGTGCTGGAGGACCGAGCAATCATCACGAGTTTCCTTCGCGGCAGCGTAAGCGTGGGCCGTTCACGCAATATCCCCTCCGGCCTGACTAGAAGCACGATCACGATCAGAGCCGCGAAGGCGATGTCGACTATGTAGTTGGGGTCGCTCAGAACCGAAGGAGGAAGCAGAACTTGTATCTGAGCGAGTCCCTTGAACAGGGCCGTGAAGAACAGCGCCCCCAGAGCTATGCCAGCGTTGTTCGCCGCACCTCCTATGATTACTATCAACCAAGGCCAGAATGTCCACGCGAACCGGGTCCAGGTGTCAGCTCCTACCGACCCATAGTAAAAGGTCACGAGGGCACCCGCCATCCCAGCCATCGCCGAGGCGACCACGAGCACCTTTCTCCTGATCGATGCATCGTCCTTCCCGAGCGCCCTAGAAGCGTCCTCATTGTCCCTCACGGCTCTCATCGTCCTTCCGAGGGGGGACTTAGCCACCTTTTCGGCGAAGAAGTACACAGTTATCGCGAACACGCTGATCACCGCAGCCGCGACAAGGTCACGGAATCCGATACCAAGACTGGCGAAGTAAACGTAAGGGTCTGGTACCTGGATTGTCTGTGTCCCCCCGACCAGCGGGACGAAGCCTCTGAGGAATATTTGGAAGAATTGCGCCACGGCCAGGAGTAGCATACCCAGGTAATCCTCTCTCAGCCGGATCGCAGGATATGACGATAGATAACCAAAGGCGGCGCCTATCAGAGCTGCTATCAGCAGCGAGAGAAGAACCAGCTCGGTAGCGAAGACGGGGTCAGACGCGATTAGGTTGTTCACTTGGGTGATTATCTGGGCGTTGAAGGTGACGTAGTCGCCATGGGTGTTTATTCCGTAAACGTAGGCCGCTAATCTTCCGGAAAGCGAACCAGCAACCGCCGCGCCCCCAGCGACATACAACACCTTGCCGAAGTTTGGAATGCCCGTGTACCCAGCCTCAAGGTTCAGGGTGAGGCTGATTGCAAAGTAGAGCGCGTAAAAGTTCACGAAGTCGATCCCGAACTTTACTAGGTCGACTCCAAAGAATACGGCCTGCGGAAGGGCCATGTTATTTCTTCCTCTCTCTCCGAAGAAGTTTTCTCCAGTTGATGGAAACCAAACCCTTCGGCATCACGATGAGTGCGGCGACCATTATCAGGAGCGGCACCGCCTTTTGATAGGCTATGGCCTCTACGCCGAATCCACCGACGAGTCCCGACACCAGGGGATCTAGAGAGAGTCCGGAGGCTGCCTCCAAGAATACGTACGCACCCAGGACGATACCAGCGACTCCTACGATTCTGGCCCGGCCTTTCTTCAGTCTCCACAAGTAGACCGACACGAGGAGCAGAAGTACCCCGAGGGCCGCAGCACCAATCGCACCGAATCCGGTGGTCAAGTTTGTCCCGACAACTATCTCACTACCCCCTATGACGAGGCCGCCCAGTATAGCACCGAAGATGCTCGTGAGTCCTCCCAAGATGCTCGAGGCGAAGATCTCCACAATCAAGTCAGACCCTGTGCTCGTCCCTCCCGGTAGCCAGAGGGTATAGAACGCGCCAGCCATGCCGGCGAAACCGCCCGCGAGGATCCACGACACTACGTAGACACGTTCCACGTTTATGCCCAGAACCTTCGCCAGAGAAGGATTCTCCACAGAAGCCCTCATAGCAACTCCGAACTTGGTCCTCGTCAGGAGAAGGTAGAGCAGCAGCGCGATTAGGGTCAGCGCTGCGGGAGCAACGTAGACTATTCCGGGCACTTCGCCAAGGTTGAAGTCAGCCTGGAGCTGGAAGAACTGCTTCGTGTCGTTAAGATTGTACCTATTCCTAAGGTAGTCAGTATAGATGCCAAATATTCCAACGAAGCCGAAGTCGACCCCAAACGTAGCAATCATCAACGAGACGAGCGAGGACCCTCTCCTTGCCAGGGGTCTGAGAACTACAAGATACATTATGGCCGAGGACAATCCGGCGAGCAGGAACGCCACGGCGCTGGCGTAGTAGGGAGCTATTCCGTTGATTTTCCACATCGTGTACGACGTGTAAAGCCCTATGGTCACGAAAGACCCGTAAGCAAAATTGGGGACTTTCGTCGTGAGATATGTAAGTGTCAGCCCGATAGCCATGAAAGCAAAAAGAGAAGCGTAGACAACCGCTGAGTTGAAGTATGGGACTACCAAACCCGAAAAACTCTATCGCAAACCTGACGAAGGATTAAAATACTTTCGCGAGGACGCTCCTGCATTCCGTTGAAAAAGAGAGGGGTTTCTACAGTCATAGCAATCGGAACGCTAATTGTGGGACTCCTGATTGGTGCGGGAGTAATCTATGGAGCCGCTCCGGCGCTTGGCCTTGGCGGCACAACGACAACCACGGCTGCGGGCCGCACATCCACTTTCACGACGAGTGTCGGGGGCGGCACAACGACAACCACCGTAGCAGGTGGCACAGTCACACTCACGACGAGTGTCGGCGGCGGAGGCGGCCTCTGCAACGGTCAGACCGTGACTATTGGGGCACTAAACGACCTCAGCGGGCAACTTTCGTCTCAAGGAGCAGGCGACCTGGCGTCCGAGAATCTGGCAATCACCGACGTGAACGCCTACACGCAGAGCGCAGGTTGCAACCTGACCTTCAAGCTGAATGCCGTCGACTACAAACTTGACAATCCCACCGCGCTGGCGCAGCTGCAGGCGATGGCAGCGGCAGGGATTCAAATCGTAATAGGTCCGCTAAATAGCGGAACGGCGGCAGCCATTCTTGGCTACGCCAACTCGAACCACATCGTATTGCTCAGCCCATCTTCGACTTCGCCTGCTCTTGCGATTCCCAACGACTACCTGTTCAGGACGGTCGTAGTAAACAGGGATGATACCTACGGGAACGGTCTAGCGAACGCCACGAAGACCTTCCTGCAGAAGGATAGCATAAGCGTAGTGATCAAGGGACCGTACAAGTACGACATCAATACGACAGACTTCAGCGCGATACTGGCTCAGATCAACAGCGACTACCAAACTCTCTCGGGCCAGGTAGGCGCGGCGAACGTAGCGATCTTCGTCGTCTCCTTCGAGGAGCAGGGCACGATGCTCATCCAGGCGAACAACAACCCAACCTACAAACCGCTGCTGAGCACATCTCTGCCGTGGTTCGGAACTGACGGGATCGCTCAGAATACCAAACTCACGAACAAGACGACTTCAGGTCCACTTATGGCTCAGGTCAAATTTCCTTCAACGCTGTTCAACGTAATCAACAACAGCAAGACTAATGCCTTCTTCACTAGAATCAAGGGTACGCCGGCGTATGCAGCTATCTCAAGCAACGTATTCTACAGCCTAGAGGGCTACAACGACGTCTGGATCGCGGCACTTTCGATACTCTCCGCAGGGAAGAATGATGGAACGGCGATTCACAACGTCCTTCCAACTGTCGCAGGCAACTTCTTCGGCCTCACCGGATGGGAAGGGCTTCAGGCCTCAGGCGACAGAATCCCGGGATCCTACCAGATCTGGAAGGTTGTGGCTATTCCAGGCGGCACTTACAGCTGGGCGTTGGCAGGAACCTGGAGCTACGATACCGACACCGTCACCTGGATCAACGCACCATAAGTCCCCCACTCTCTTTTGTGGTAACTAATGGGTCAGTTGCTGGAAGTACGAGACGTCACTAAGTCGTTTGGAAGCCTCCGAGCCCTCGACGGGGTGACTCTCGACGTGGAAGAGAAGAAGGTCACCATCCTGATTGGGCCGAATGGTTCCGGCAAGACGACCCTGACTAACGTGATAAGCGGTTTCTACACCCCCGACTCGGGGAGCGTCTTTCTTGATGGAAAGGAAATCACCGGCCTCGCTCCCTTCAAGCTCTACGACCTCGGGCTGGCAAGGACCTTCCAGATACCGACGCTCTTCTGGAAGCTGACCGTCCTCGAGAACCTCCTAACCGCCGCTAGACGGAATCCTGGGGAGAGATTCCTGGGCGCGCTAATCAAACGGTCTTGGTTGAAGGAGGAGACCGAGGCTGCGGAGAAGGCATTTCGCATCCTCGAGTTGGTCGGACTCTCCCATGTCTGGGATAAGCCCGCGACAAACCTGAGCGGTGGTCAGATGAAGTTGCTCGAGATCGGGAGGGCCTTGATGGCCGACGCCAGAGTCCTACTGCTGGACGAACCAATCTCGGGCGTCAATCCCACCCTCGCCCACGAGATCTTCTCGAAGCTGCTGAAGCTGAGGGACGAGCTCGGCCTCACATTCTTCATCGTCGAGCACAGGCTGGAGGTAGCGCTGGGGTATGTCGACAGAATAATCGCGATGGCCTACGGAAAGGTTCTCACCTCTGGGGACGCAAACAAGGTCCTTAGCGACGCGAGGGTCATAGAAGCGTATCTGGGTGGATGAGGTGCTCTCGGTCGAGCAGGTCTCGGCGGGATACGGAAAGCTACAGATTCTCTCCGATATCTCGGTCGAGGCTCGCCCCAAGGAGGTTACCGTGATTGTGGGACCCAACGGGTCTGGCAAGAGTACGCTCCTGAAGACGATATCGGGACTGACGACCCTCTACCAAGGAAGGATAGTCTTCGATTCGCGCGTGATCTCTGGATTGCCCCCTTACGAGATCGCGCGGCTCGGGCTCGCCTATCTTCCCCAGACCGAGAGTGTCTTCACACAGCTCACGGTAACCGAAAATTTCAAGATGGCCGGGTACACCGTGGGTGCGGAAGACTATGCGACAAGACTTCGAGAGGCGTTGGGAATCTTCCCCCGGTTATCAGAGTACATGGGCACCAAGGTCGCCAACCTCAGCGGGGGGGAGAGGCAGATGGTCGCGATGACGATGGCCATGATAAGAAAACCCAAGGCCATAATGTTCGACGAACCCACCGCTAACCTTGCACCGAAGATCGCCACCGAAGTGCTTGAGACCATAAAGTCCTTGGCGAGTGACCTGGGGCTGGCCGTCGTCCTCGTGGAGCAGAACGCGAGGAGAGCCCTCGAGATGGGAGATAGGGCCTACCTGCTTGTCGGTGGGAAGAAGGTCTTCGAGGGAGGCAGTAAGGAGCTTCTCTCCCATCAGGAGCTCGCGAGGATGTACCTCGGACTGAAACTCTCGTAAGTCCCCCGAGCCTCACTTACGTGATCCCTAGACGCGCGAGAGAGAAGAGGGAGATGTCTTGCCTTGTAAATCCTCGGAGAGCCAGCTCCGAAACTATCTCGCCGATGACTGAGGAGAACTTGAAGCCGTGACCCGAGCACGGGCTCACCAGCCAGATGTTGCGATGGCGTGGGTGACGGTCGATGACGAAGTGGCCGTCGGGGGTATTGGTGTAGGTGCATGTCATCGAGGATATTGGCGTCCTATCGAGGAGCGGCAGGCGGCTCTTGAGGAAGGTCCTGACCGGCGCCTCGTCCTCAGCGGTCACCCTTCTATCGACCTCATCCGGGGGAGAGACCCTGCCGCCGTGGTGGCGCGCAGCCTTGACGCCATGTCCCGTGTTGGGGATACCGTAGAAGATCCTCCCCCTCCCGACTTCCCAGCCGAAGATGGGCATCCTCCGGGGGTTGAATAGTTCTCCCCTCGTAGACGGCCTGAACCAGAAGATTACCTGCCTCTCGCACTCGAGGGGAAGTCTCAGGTCGGGCAGCAGTGACCGGTTCCACGGTCCTGCAGCAAAGATCACCTTCTCCGCAGCGTACGTTTCCTTTTCAGTATGAATTGTGACCAAACTCCTTCCCGCCTCCCAACGAGTTACCCTCTCCCCAAAGTGAAACTTAGTCCCCTCCTCCTCAGCCATCTCCTTGTGGGCCTCGATGCATCTGTCCGGAAAGAGGATCCCGGCGTTTGGCTCGTAGAGGGCACGCTCCGAATCGGAGGCGGCGAAGGCGGGGAACCTCTCGGCCAACTCCTTCGCATCCAGAAGCGAGTGAGGCAGGCTGAACTCCCGTGCGCTTCTGAGCGACCCGACGACGATGGGGCTGTCGGGCTTACCTATCATAAGGCCGCCAGTAACCTCCAAGAGACGCCTCCCTGTTTCCTTCTCCAACGCCGCCCAGAGCTGAAAAGCCCGCTTCGCCAGTCTCACGTACCTCGGGTCCTCGAAGTACGCCGTTCGAATTATCTTCGTCCTGCCGTGCGAAGACCCATTTTCGTGATTGAGTTTGAACCTCTCCAAGACGAGGGTCCTCGCGCCCCTTCTAGAGAGGTGATAAGATATTGAGGAGCCCATTCCTCCGCAGCCCACGACGATTGTCTCGAACCGCTTCAACGCCCGGGTGCACCCGCCCTCGACGCCATCTGGGACCGACCCACCCGCATGACACAAGACTTAAATTCGTTCCCGCAAAAAATCGGAGTGAGTGAATGATAACTGACAATTTCAAACAAAAATCCTTCCGAGCCGCGTACACTGGAGTTGAGAATGAGGATACGAGACTAACTCCGAAGGAGGTTGAAAGACTCATCCTCTTCTCCGCGGCCGAGCTTGCGAGAAGGAGGAGGTCAAAAGGACTAAAGCTCAACCACCCCGAATCGGTCGCCCTCATCTGCGACGAGATCGCTGAGGCCGCGCGAGGCGGGAAGTCTGTTGCCGAGTGCATGGAGCTCGGGACGAAGATTCTGAGAAGGTCTGACGTCATGCCCGGGGTTCCCGAGCTCATCAGCCTGGTGCAGGTCGAGTGTCTCTTCCCAGACGGGACGAAACTCGTCTCAGTCCACGACCCGATCAGGGGGTAGAAGAGATGTCAGTTGGCGAATCTCAAGTATTTCTTCCTGGTGAGGTCATCTACGGAAACGAGCCAGTTGTGACGAACCGCGGACGCAGGTCTGAGAGGCTCGTTGTCAAGAACACTGGTGACCGTCCCGTTCAGGTAGGGTCCCACTTCCACTTCTTCGAGGTGAACAAGGCGCTCGAATTCGACAGGCAAAAGGCCTTCGGGATGCATCTGGACATTCAGGCTGGGACGTGCGTCAGGTTCGAGCCTGGGGACGAGAAGGAGGTCTCGCTCGTGGAGTTCGGGGGGAGGAAGAAGCTCTGGGGTTTCAACGACCTGACGCGGGGCGATATCCGCTCAAGGGCGGTGCGCAGCAGGGCATTCAAGCTGGCGAGGAAGCACGGCTACAGGGATGCCGGACGATGAAAGAGATCCCTAGAAAGGAATATTCAGAGCTCTTCGGCCCCACTACAGGGGACAAGGTTAGGCTGGCCGACACTGCCCTGATGGTCGAGGTAGAGAAGGACCTCCTCGTACACGGAGACGAATGCGTCTTTGGCGGCGGGAAGACTCTCAGGGATGGTCTAGGCCTGGCCCCAGGTTTTACTTCGGAGATGGGCGCCCTCGATTTTGTCATCACCAATGTGCTGATAATCGACCCAGTACTTGGTATAGTCAAGGCTGACCTAGGAATCAAGAACGGTCTCATCGCAGGTGTGGGCAAGGCAGGCAACCCGGACACGATGGATGGAGTGGGTAGGAAGCTTGTCGTCAGTGCCAATACCGACGTGATCTCCGCAGAGGGGCTAATCGCCACTCCCGGGGGCATCGACATTCATGTCCACCACGACAGCCCGCAACTTGCCTACGAGGCCCTCAGCAATGGGATAACCACAATGATAGGCGGTGGCCTCGGCCCGGTGACCGTCGGGATATGCTCAGGCGGCCAATGGAATGTTGGCAGGATGCTTCAACACGCCGAGGCGATGCCCGTGAACTTCGGTTTCTTGGCAAAGGGCAGCAGCAGCAAGCCAGAATCCTTGGATGAGCAGTTGAGGGGCGGGTGCATAGGTTTCAAGATACACGAGGACTGGGGCGCAATGCCTGCAGTAATCGGGCCTTGTCTGGATGTGGCCGACGAGCACGATGTCTGTGTGTGCCTCCACACGGATACACTCAACGAGTCAGGGTTCGTCGAGGACACGATTGAAGCCGTCGGGGGGAGGACGATTCACTCCTACCACACGGAGGGTGCTGGCGGGGGGCACGCACCTGACATTATCAGGGTAGCGGGGGAATCGAATTTCCTCCCATCATCCACCAATCCCACTAGACCCTACACTTTCAACACCGTCGACGAGCACCTTGACATGATCATGACCTGCCACAACTTGAAACCTAAGATTCCGGAGGACGTGGCCTTTGCCGAGTCAAGAATACGGGCGGAGACGATAGCCGCCGAGGATGTCCTTCATGATCTGGGAGCGATAAGCATGATTGGGTCCGACTCGCAGGGAATGGGAAGAATCGGAGAGACCATAGTGCGCACATGGCAGACGGCTCACAAGATGAAGCTCGAGAGAGGCCAGCTGGCCGAAGACGGGGAGCAGAATGACAACTTCCGCGTGAAGCGATACATCGCGAAGTATACAATAAACAATGCAATCTCCTTCGGGATTGACGAGTACGTCGGTTCTCTCGAACGAGGCAAGATGGCCGACATAGTCCTGTGGAAGCCCGGGTTCTTCGGAATCAAGCCGGAGGTCATTGTTAAGGGTGGTTTTCCCGTGTGGGCAGCGGCCGGGGAGTCGAGCGCCTCCCTCATGACGTGCGAGCCGATCATTTACAAGCCACAGTACGGAGGATTTGGCAAGGCGGTGGGTGCCCTCTGCGCGAACTTCGTCGCGGCGAGCGCCGTACGGGAGAGGCTGCGAAAGAAACTGGGTCTGAGCAGGATGATTCTACCTGTGAAGGGTACTAGGAAACTGAAGAAGAAGGACATGCTGCACAACGAAGCCTTGCCCAAGATCGAGGTGGATCCTGAGACATATGAGGTGACGGTCGATGGAAAACTTGCCACTTCAAAGCCGGCCAAGATCCTACCTCTGTCACAGCTCTACACGCTCCGTTGAGCGATGGTGGCCTTGAGCCTGAGGGTCGAGGCCGTGATGGGGAACGTGTACAGTGACGAAAGATTGGGTCGCCGGTTTCACGACCTCTTGTCCAAGGACAGGGCGGACCGAATCCGACTGCCGCGGAGGGACGCAGCGAAGAACAGGCTGCGCGTTACCAGTCAACGAGGGACCGACGTGCTGATAGACGTGCCGAGAGGTACAACCCTAAAGCACGGCGATGTACTCCATCTGGGCGAGGACGAGATTCTTACGGTGGAGTGGCTGCCAGAAGAGACGATGGTCGTCACCCTTTCCCCTCATGAGGATTGGAGGGAGGGGGTCGAGACCGCGGCGAGGATTGGTTACATGCTTGGTATCAAGCACTTCCCGCTCTTCCCCAAGGGAAATGAGATTGTGATCCCGATTGAAGGGTCTAAGGAAGACCTCTCGAAGGTGCTTTCTAGCTTCGGTGGGGTATCCTTGAAGGTTGAAAAGAGGATTCTCGATGTTGAGCCCGAGATACTCGGATATGAGCACACACACTGATGACGATCTCGTCTCCACTCTGCAGTTCTCAGACTCTTTCTTTCCGCTCGGAAGCTACTCTCTGTCATTCGGAATTGAGACGCTCTCGCAACTCGGGCTAGTGAAGGGTCCTGATGACGTATCATCCATCCTCTCAGTCTTCTTGGAACAACTCTCGACCCTGGATTGCGTTGCACTCAGAGGCAGCTTCTCTGCTGCGGGAGAGAACGATCTCCGGCTTCTGGTGGCGATAGACAGGAAGCTCGCCTCATTCAAGAATGTGACGGAGTTCAGCGAGGCCAGTAGGAGAACCGGACGCTCATTGCTTCGTACAGTGAGGGCCTTGAAGAAGACCGGGATTCTTTCCTCATTCTGGAATTTGGTCGAGTCCGGGAAGGCGCCTGGCAACTATGCCGTCTGTCTGGCAATTGCTTGCAGTACTCTAGGCATCGGCGAGGAACGCGCAGTCATCCTGCTGTTGTACACTTCTGCCGTAAGCCTAGTCGGGGCATCAGTCCGTCTCGGAAGCGTGACTCATGTACAGGCACAGCAGATCTTGCATTCGACGAAAGATGAGTTGATGAACTGTGCAAGAAGGAGCTCCGCCATCGCCTGGAGGAGCATGCATGCTTTCTCTCCCATGCTTGACGTGATGGGGATGCAACACGTTTATCTCCAATCAAGGATGTTCTACTGCTAGGCACAAGGCTTGGCAAAGAAGATAATCCGCCTCGGCGTCGGTGGACCGGTCGGCTCTGGAAAGACCACGCTGATCGAGAAGCTGACCGTGGACCTGAGCAGGAGAGGGATCAAGTTGGCAATAATCAGCAACGACGTGGTTACCAAGGAGGACGCGATACGGCTGCACGACAAGCTGTGCCATGAGCTCAAGCTCCTCCCGGACGACCTCGTCGTCGGGATTGAGACGGGCGGCTGTCCACACACAGCCGTCAGAGAGGACCCTTCCATCAACATCGACGCGCTGCAGCAGATCGAGACGAGGCACCCCGAACTTGATCTTGTGATGATCGAGGGGGGCGGCGATAACATCACCATCACCTTCAGCCCGGCGGTTGCGGACTTCTTCATCTACGTCATTGATACCGCGGGAGGAGAGAAGTATCCTCGAAAGAACGGGTTGGGAATAATACAGTCGGACTTCCTCGTGATCAACAAGAAGGACTTGGCTCCATACGTCGGAGCGGACCTTGCAGTGATGGAGAGAGATGCCCGTGCGATACGCAAGGGAAAACCCTTCGTCTTCACGAACTGTAAGACCGGGGAGGGGCTCGACCAGCTCGAGGACCTGATAATGAAGAATGTTCTGCTCATGTGAGCCAGTTGGATCTTGCTTACTACCAGCCGGCGGCAATACCTCCAGAGGTCCAGACCTATGGTGGAAGAGTAAGACAGCTATCCGTGGGCAGTCCAGGCAAGCTCGGCGGTCTCAGACTCGCGCTGGCAAAAGACGAGTCAGGAAAGACCATCATCAAGGATGTGTGGAAGCAGATTCCAGTGCAGGTGTTGAGGCCGTTTTACTATGACCAGAATGAGCCAGATCTAGCCATCGTCTACATCCTCAACCCAACGGGGGGAACGCTCCAGGGAGACCGCATCCGCATTGACATCGACATGGGAACCGCAGCGAGGGCGCACCTGACCACACAGGCGGCCACGAAGATCTACAGGATGAACTCTGACTTTGCTACCCAAGTCGTCAACGTGAGTCTTAGAGAAGGCTCGTACCTCGAATACCTTCCAGACCAAACGATCCCGTACAGGAATTCCCGATACTACCAAGAGGTAAACGTGGTGATGGGCCGAGATTCTTCGTTCATTTACTGGGAGGTACTGACCCCCGGCAGGAAGGGGCGTGAGCACTTTGAGTTCGACATCTTCTACTCGAAGCTCAAGGTCGAGGACGAGGCTGGGAACCCATTGTTGTCGGACACGCTGGTCTTGGAGCCAAAGAAATCAATTCTGACTCGAAAAGGATTGATGGGAGGCTATGATGTCCTCGGCAACTTCTACGTAATAAGTGAACGCGTTAATCAGCAACTTGTCGACATGATCCAGACGGCCTCTCACAAGGAGGACACGCTTCTCGGCGTTAGCCCAACGGCTATGACTCTAGGGCTGGTGGCACGGGTTCTCGGTCCTTCGTCCAGGGTCGTGAGAAACTGCCTAGAGTCGATGTGGAACATGGCGCGCATTACCGTTCTCGGTTCGCCGGCGCCGAGGATCCGAAAGTGATGCTAGGTCGAGCAGATTCATATCAGTGATACCGTCAAGATAACGGAACAGATATGGCGAGGAGGCATCCTCCGCATTCATTGGGTGATGAAAAGACGAAGGATGAGTTCCTCCTAGCCACGAAGCACAGAAGGATATTTCCAGAGGCACAAGGTTTCCAGTCGAAGCAAGGCTGAAGCGGCCACAGTGGATCCTCAAGTTCGAGTCGTACTTCTCCTCACGACCACTCTCCAGGAGGAAGGAGATGTCGGTAATTCTCTTCGACGAGACTAAGGTGAAGAGGAACGGCAAGATTGCTTGCGTCTCCGCGCACCTTACGAGGAGGGAGATCGTATCCGCCAAATCCTACAGGTCGGTGAGCATCGTCAACCATAGACACCACGAAGATGGCCCTGGAGTCGTGCAGGAGGAATCCGCTGTTCATAGTCGACCACGCCCCATGGTAAGCATGCGCCTTCGAGTGGCTGGACGTGGACCGGGTGCCCCTGACGTTCAGCATCAGGAACTACATCGAACGGTGGTATCGGACCTTCAAGGAGGGGACCAAGCGATTCCACCACAACTTCGGCGTCAGGGAGGGGATCAAGGCAATCAAGAGGGTCGAAAGGTTCGTCCATCTGTTCGCATTCTGGTACAAATCGCATGAGGCCTCATGAGACGCTGAATGGAGAGACTCCATTCAGCTCATCTTGTCGGTATCAGAACAATGACGGCTAAAGCTTATTTCCACCATCGCCCATGGGAAGAAGTAATGTGCGGAATAGCCGCGATCCTGTATAAGACGGGCGAAAGCACCAGTTCACAAGCCGTTGGTCTTCAGCTAAGGGAGATGCTCTATTCCATGCGACACAGGGGCGTTGACTCGACGGGTGTGAACATTGCCGGCCAGCACTTTGGGACTGACTATGTCGTCCGCGTGGTGGTCTCAGAGGACCAAGGAGCTTCGCATGTAATTGAGGGCGTGAGGAACGCCGTCGCAGCGCTCGGGGGATCCGTCGTCTTCATTGACGACTTTGGCAGGTTTCGCAGGATTGGATTGAACTACTCAGGGGACCTGGGAAAGTTGTCAGACTCAATCCTCTCTGTCAAGGGAGCAGAGATTCACAGTATAGGTAGATCCTCAGAGGTTATCAAGGACGTGGGAGATGCTTACGAGCTGGATAAGAAGCATCATTTCTCAAAGGTCAACGGGACACACGGGCTTGGACACGTAAGACTTGCGACCGAGAGCCAGGTCGATATCACGCACTCTCATCCTTTCTGGGCGTATCCCTTTCCGGACATTACCGTCGTCCACAATGGCCAATTGACCAACTACCACAAGCTGAAAAGAGAGTTTCAGCAGCGAGGCTTTAGGTTCCAGACACATAACGACTCTGAAGTTATCGCTGTGTACATCGCTGACAAACTAAGCAGGAGACGGAAGCTCGGAGACGCCCTCGAGGAGAGCTTGGACGACCTGGACGGGACCTTCACGTACGTGGTCTCCACCGACTCGGGGATTGGCATGGCGAAGGACCGCTGGTCCGCAAAGCCGTTCGTAATACTGGAGACCGACGAAATGGTCGGGGTCGCCTCAGAAGAGGTTGCGCTCCGGCGAATCTTCCCTGACGACGTGAGGAGGATCGAGCCGCAAGAGCACGAGGTCCTTACCTGGAATGTTTCTCTCGCACCTCGGATAAAAGTCCGCCTCAATTAACTATGCACCGATCTTGACCGAGAGGCTGGCAGGTAACGTGCCCAAAGCTCTCTCCGCCCCAGTCTCACAGGGGTACTCTATCGACGCACGCAAGCTTACGACGAGACTGCTGAACGCTTCAATAAAGTCGGGAGTCTCGAAGGGAAGGTACATCACAATCCTCAACCCCGACGCGAGGCATAATCTCGCGGTCGGGATAGTCAAGAGATGCAGCTTATCCTTCGCCGGGAGCGTGGGATACTACTGCTGCGCCTTCTGTGACGGTATCAGCGCCACAATCGAGGGCAACTCCGGTTGGGGCTTGGGAGACAATCTGATGTCAGGGAGCATAGTCATCAGGGAAGATGCTGGCGCCTCCGTGGGCGCATCGATGAGGGGCGGTCAGATTCTCGTCTGGGGGAACGCGGGTGCGAGGGCCGGCATATCGATGAAGGGAGGGACTCTGGTGATCGCCGGCAACAGCGGATTCCTGACTGGATTCATGATGCAGAGAGGCAGGATAATCGTCATGGGGGGTGTGGGAGACGCTGCAGGTGACTCGATGTACGAGGGAATCGTGTACGTCGGCGGGGAGATCGGCTCACTCGGCGTAGATGCGAAGACCGAGTCCGCGACCCGAAGTGAGGAGGTAGAATTGAGGGCTTTTCTGAAGGCCCTTAAATTCCGGGACGACATTCTTCCAAGGAGATTCAGGAAGATAGTCTCGGCCAAGAGGCTCTACCAGTACGACTCTCTCGAACCATTGGAGAGAGAAAGACTGGTCATCTAGCCGCTCTAACGCTCCAAGAAAGTATAATTCACTGGAGCCGCCAGCGCTGAAGTGATAACAACCGAATGATTGTGTCCGATGAAGTCTCTCGGCGCGAGGGCTGGACCAATGAAGTCTTCCAGGACCTCCAGGTGAAGGCAGACCTCGGGCGCTACAGAATAAGGGGTTTTAGCACGTTCCAGCGGATAGCCCATTTCGACGACATTATCTTCATTCCGAGGTACATATCTGGGAGGGGGGTTGAGTTACGGCCGGCTGACGTCAGCACAGAGACAGTTCTGGGGACCCGCTACGCAAGGAACGCGATAAGTATCTCCACTCCCGTCTACATCACCGGAATGAGCTACGGTGCACTCTCAAGGAGCGCGAAGACTGCTCTCGCCAAGGGAGCTGCCAAGGTCGGGACTGCCACCTGCACGGGCGATGGCGGGATGCTGACCGAGGAGCGAAAGTACTCGACGACGATGATCTATCAGGTGAACGCGAGCAGGTACGGCGTCACACCACAGGACATGATCAGCGGTGACGCTGTCGAGGTTGTCGTAGGCCAAGGTGCCAAGCCAGCCACGGGCGGCCTACTGATGGGTCAGAAGGTGAGCGCGATCATCGCAAAGAAGAGGGAGCTGCCGCCAGGGATAGATCAGAGGTCTCCCACCCGGCATCCGGACTGGCTCGGTCCAGACGACCTTGGGATCTTCATCGAGATGCTGAGGGAAGTGACAGACTGGAGGGTCCCGGTGCAGGTGAAGATTCCAGCCTGCAGGGTGAAGGACGACGTGAAGCTCGCCGCAAAAGCCGGCGCCGATGGGATCGTGATAGACGGCATGCAGGCTGGGACGGGAGCATCGAGCGAGGTGGTCCTCGACCATTCCGGCATACCGACGCTTCCGGGAATCGTGCTCGCAAGAGAGGCACTCGAAGAGCTAGGTCTTCTCAAGAAGGTCTACCTTGTAGCATCCGGTGGAATAAGGAACGGTATAGACGCGGCGAAGGCCATCGCACTTGGCGCGGACGCCGTCGCGATAGGACAGGCGGCAATCATCGCGTTGAACTGCAACCGGGAGCTTCCTGGAATCACCGATTTTGTTCGAGAGGTAGGGGTACCTGCAGGATACTGCACCAAGTGCCACACGGGGAAGTGCCCCGTCGGGATAACCACCCAGGACCCGCTCCTCGAGAAGCGATTGGCTATCGATGAAGCGGCCGTCAGAGTCGCGAACCTGCTGAGTTCGATGACACTCGAGATGAAGCTGATCACCTGTGCACTTGGTAAACGGAATGTCCACGACCTGACGGTAGACGATCTCTCGGCGCTCAACGTCGAGGCGTCGATGATGGCGAAGGTTCCGATGGTCGGAAGTGGTGGGACTCTGCTGAAGAGTGCGGGAAGGGGAAAGTGAAGGCATTGATCTATCCTCATAGTCAGATCTGGACACCCCAGACAATCGCGGATATTCACAGCAGGGCCCAAGGCCAATACCGGCTGAGCGGTTTCAGGCCTCTCCGCGACCTGCCCACATTCGACGAACTCGTCTTCTTGGCGTCCGGGTTGACCAGGTTTCCGCTTGAGGGATACAAGGAGAAATGCAAGACAGAGACCACCCTCGGGTCCAGAACCGCCTCAACCCCGCTCGTCCTCGAGACTCCCATCTACGTCGGCGCGTCATCGGCTCTAGAGAACAGGGCGCGGCTGGAACTTGCCAGGGGGAGTAGTTTGGCAAACTCTGCGATCTCACTGGAAGGCAAGGTGAATCGCGACGAGAGGAAGCTCGCTCACCGAATGATCTACGAGGTGCCAGTCCGAAAGGGTGCATCGAGGCTCGTCTCCTCCCTCAAGGCAGAAGCAAGACAGCTCAACCTCGAGCTTGGGACGACTGTCGATGCGCTGCACGGCCTCATAAGGGATCTCAGAAGAGGGGGGGCTGTTAAGGTCCCCATCTTTGTGAGCTGCCCAGGGGCACGGGTTGAAGACGAGGTCAAAGCCGCGGTAGGCGTCGGGGCCGACGGTCTGGTCCTCCGAGGCCTGAAGACTTCGACTATCACGAGGCCAGAGGGCCTGTTCGACTATTGCAGGGTTCCGATCATCGCGGGAATCCCGAGGGCAAGGGAGGCACTGCGCGAGAGGAAGGTACTCGGGGAAGTGAGCCTCATCTCGGCGACAGGGACAAGAAACGGTGCTGATGCGTCGAAGGCTCTCGCTCTGGGTGCAGACGCTGTGAGAATCGATGAAGCGGCGCTGATTGCTCTCGGATACTACAACTCATCAAACGAAATAGCAGAGGAGGGCCGCCCGAACCGGAAGATTGAGCCGGGGACAGGGATAAGAGTTGCAAAATTCATAAATTCGATGACGATGGAGATTGCTCTATTGGCCAGATCATTGGGTAAAGGGGATGTACACAGTCTGGAATACGAAGACCTCTCCGCCCTCACGCTCGAAGCTTCTCTGATGAGCGGGGTCAGGCTTGCAGGTGAATAACTGAACTTGAATGGCGCTAGCACGAAGGAGATTGCCTCAGTGGTGAAAGCCCTGAAGAGCAAGGGGATCCAGTTCGTGCTCTCTCAGTTCGTCGACATCAACGGGGTGCCAAAGGCGAAGATGGTTCCTGTCTCTGAGTTCCAGAACTTGGTCACCAACGGGGTGGGTTTCGCCGGGTTCGCCGTAAGCACCGAGATGGGGCAGCAGCCACACCAACCAGACCTCATAACGATACCCGACCTCAACACAATGACGGTCCTCCCCTGGAAGAAGAACACCGTCTGGTTTGCGGCGAACCTGTACACCGAGGGAAAGTCTTGGCCTTACTGCACCAGGACGATACTCGACAGGTTCCTGAAGAGAGTGAAGAAGGAGAGGGGGCTTTCCTTCAAGACAGGGATTGAACCCGAATTCTACCTCGTGAAAAGGGAGGCCGGACGCATTCGGACGTACGACGACATAGAGAACATTGCAAAGCCATGCTACGACCTCAAGCTTCTCGGGAGGAATCTCGATTTCCTCCAGACCTTGAACAACTATCTCGATGAACTTGGATGGCACAGCGAGGCCACGGACCATGAGGACGGACCTGCACAGTATGAGGTCAACATCAGGTACGATGACGCCCTGGCCACATGCGACAAGTATACCTTCTTCAAGTTCGCGGTCTCCTACCTTGCTGGTACAATGGGCGCAGTAGCGTCTTTCATGCCCAAGCCCTTCACCAACAGGACAGGTAACGGAGCTCACTTCCACATGAGCCTATGGGAGGGGACAAAGAACCTCTTCTACGACGAGAGGGACCCGCAGAAGCTAGGTCTCTCGAAGACCGCGTACCATTTCATCGGTGGATTACTCGAACATGCCAAGGCGTATATCGCGCTAACCGCTCCAACCGTTAACTCGTATAAGCGTCTGGTGGCTGGCGGCTCGGCCTCGGGGGCGACTTGGGCACCCGTCTACATCTCCTATGGCGGGAACAACCGGACGCAGATGATCAGGGTAGCTTCGGGTGAGCATATCGAGAACAGGACTCCCGATTCAGCCTGCAATCCCTACCTCGCAACCACGGCGATGCTCGCGGCAGGTCTCGACGGGATAGACAGAAAGCTCGACCCGGGACCGATGAATAAGGGGAACATGTACAGGACGACTGAGAAGGACTTGGAGGAGCGCGGGATCGAACTACTCCCCGGATCACTGAAGGAAGCTGTCGACGAGTTCCAGAGGGACAGAGTGAGTCTTGATGCGCTCGGGAAGGAGTTTGCGGATTATTATGCCAAGATGAAGATGAGGGAATGGAACGAGTATCACAGCACAGTCAGTCAGTGGGAAGTTGACCGATACCTGACGTACCTCTGATGGTTTCACTGTACAAACCTATCAGCTGGGGAGGGATGAAGTGAGCTAGATACCATGGGATTCCTGCTTGAGTGTCCGAATTGCGGCAAGAGAGACGTATACGAATTCAGATTTGGGGGGGAGGCTCACAAGAGGCCGAGAGTCAACTCCTCTTCCGAGGAGTGGATGAAGTATGTATACATGAGGGAGAACGTCGCAGGCGTTCAACAGGAGTGGTGGTTTCACAGGCTTGGCTGTCATAAGTGGTTTCTCGCGATAAGAGATACTCGGGACAACTCCGTGTCCATCTGAACTCCTCGACAGGTCGAAGTTGCTGAACTTCGAATTCAACGGTAGAAGAATGAGTGCATTTGAGGGTGATACTATTGCGTCTGCCCTGTACGCATCCGGGGTCAGGATCTTCAGCAGGAGTTTCAAGTATCACCGGCCGAGAGGCCTACTCTGCGTCTCGGGAAGATGTCCCAACTGCCTGATGAGCGTGGATGGGGTCCCAAACGTCAAGGCATGCACCGAGAGAGTCAGGGCGGGGATGAAGGTCAAATCTCAGAATTGCTGGCCTTCACTCGAGCATGACATCTTTTCCGTTATCGACAAGATTGGCCGGTTCCTCCCCGTCGGGTTCTACTACAAGACTTTCATCAACCCACCAATCGAATGGTCCAGGGTTGAGTGGATTATCCGCCGGCTCACCGGGCTCGGCGACATCGAGGAGGAGATCGCCTCTGCGACCGGTAAGGGTCCGAAGGATGGTCGATCTATTCACTCCAGCAGCTTCGAGCACCTCAATCTCCAGGCTGACGTGGCAGTGATTGGGGGCGGACCTAGTGGCATCTTCGCGGCGCTGGAGGCCGGCAACGCCGGGGCGAGGGTTGTACTGGTTGATGACCAACCCGCTCTCGGAGGGCACCTCCGGTACTCCGGCGAGACCTTGAGCATAGACGTTGCGACCGGCGAGGGGGCGTACTCTGGGCTCAAGTCCTCCGCCGTGGCCTCAACACTCGAGAAGGCTGTCAGAGACCGCCCTAACATGACAGTCCTCGACAACTCGACGGCATTCGGAATATACGAGTCGAACCTGATTGGCATCGTACGGGGAAACAGTGTGATCAGGCTACGCGCCGAACAACTCGTCTTCGCAACTGGAGCTCACGAATTCCCGTCGGTCTTCCAGAATAACGACCTTCCCGAGGTCTTCTTGGGGAGGGGGATCCAGCGTCTGGTCAATCTGTACGGTGTCATCCCAGGAAAGAGGGCAGTAGTCGTCTCGAACAACGATTCAGGTCTCGGCGTCGCTCGCACGCTTATGGATGCAGGCGTCAAGCTGGAAGCGTACATCGACTCCAGGAAGGCGGTCGGAGCGCCCGAAACACTGGCCGAGATTGAGGACGCCAAGGTTCAGACCTTTCTGGGATGGGCGGTGAAAGAGGCGCGAGGGTCGAAGCACGTGAGCTCCGTCGTGATATGCGAAGTTGACAACGAGGGCGAGTTGGTACATGGTACGGAGAGGGTTGTGAGCTGCGACCTGGTAAGCCTCTCGACAGGCTTTGAGACCGAAGCTTGGTTGTTGAATCAGACTGGTTCTCGAACGATCTATGACGAGCTCTTGAGGGAGTTTATCCCTCGAGAACTCAAACCCACCGTCTATGTCTGTGGCGACCTGACCGGGATTCATGATCTCAACATCGCCATAATGCAAGGCAAGGTTGCGGGGCTGAGCGCTGCCGTCAATCTCCCCGCGATGGAGCGAAGTTCGGAACTGAAGGTCGAGTATCAAAGAAAGTCGCTCGAGACCTACTCCAGGCTAGTCTCTCAGTATGAGGGCAAATACCGGGAGGGGATGAAACGCACGAGAGGTCCCGATGTGCTGGTCGTTGAATATCCTGGATCCGACAAGATGCGGAAGAGGTTCGTGTGCGTCTGCGAAGATGTCGTGGCGAAGGATATTTCGCTCGCGACCTTCGAGGGGTTCGACGATATAGAGACCCTAAAGCGATACAGTACGGTGACGATGGGTCCTTGCCAGGGGAAGATGTGCTCCATGCCTTCGCTCCATCTCTGCAGCAGAGTTACGGGGCGCTCGATAGCTCAGACGGGGAGGACGGTCTCCCGCCCACCCTACGTGCCCGTCGCCATGGGAGCACTCGCGGGAGCCGAGCTTCATCCAGTGAAACTCACAGGCATACATTACAAGCACATCGAACTCGGGGCGCGAATCATGGACATGGGGGAGTGGAAGAGACCTCACGTCTACACCTCTGTGGAAGAGGAGTACAAGGCAGTCAGGGAGAGCGTTGGGGTAATCGACGTCAGCACGTTGGGGAGGCTTGATGTTAAGGGAAGAGATGCCGGGAAGCTTCTGGACTTTGTCTATACGCACATATTCTCGACACTCAAGGTCGGAAAGAGCCGCTACGGAGTCATCTGCGACGACGCTGGAATAGTCTTGGACGACGGGACTGTGACAAGGCTCTCCGAGACTCACTACTTTATCACGACGACGACTGGGAATGTAGAGTTCGTCGAAGAGTGGCTCGTCTGGTGGGCTACCGCACTAAGGCTGGACGCCTACATCACCAACGTGACCGCTGGTCTGGGTGCAGTGAACGTTGCTGGTCCGAAAGCCAGAGACCTCCTTCAAAAATTAACGACCGTCGACCTCTCCAGTGGGGCGTTCCCCTACATGAGCTCCGCCGAAGGGGAGGTGGCCGGGGTTCCATGCATCCTGCTCAGAATTGGATTCGTGGGCGAGACCGGTTGGGAGATACACTTCCCTGCCGAGTTCGGCGAGTATTTCTGGGACACCCTTCTTGAAGCCGGAAAGGAGTTCGGAGTTAAGCCATTCGGGGTCGAGACACAACGGGTCCTGAGGCTGGAGAAGAAGCACGTTATCGTAGGGCAAGATACAGACGCCCTGTCAAATCCGTTCGAGGCGGACATGGCGTGGACCGTGAAGTTCGAGAAGGAGGACTTTGTCGGTAAAGCTGCGCTGGTCGCAGCCGAGAAGAAGGAGCCCGAGCGGATGCTTGTGGGTTTCGTCATGAAGGACTCCATGGTTGCGCATGACGGCGACCAGGTCTTCTCGCAGGACGGGAGCCGGCATGTCGGTTTCGTGACAAGCTCAAAGTTCAGTCCAAAAGTTGGCAGATGCGTGGGTATGGCTCTCGTCACCCCAGAGCATTACAAGGAAGGGTCACTGATAAGGGTAAAGTCAGACGATGCGCTGAATGGTGCGGAGGTCACATTGGCGCCCTTCTACGATCCAGAGGGGAAGAGATTGAGGGCATGACGAAGCAGTGGGGTAGCATCAGGACGGGTGAGCGAGATGCCAAGTAGGAGAACAGCCCTCCACCGCAGGCACGCGGAGTTGGGTGCCAAGCTGGCAGACCTTGATGGATGGATTCTTCCGAGATTCTACAGAGGGGCGGAAGACGAGTTCAAGAATGTTCTCCGTTCCGTCGGAATATGCGACATCAGCCATTACGGGAAGGTTGACGTCAAGGGGACCGAGGTCGACAAGTTCATGGAGAAGAACCTGTCCTCTGTAGTCATCCCAAGGAAGGCGGGAGAGGTCAAGCTTTCGAGTCAGGTATCAGAGCGAGATGTGAGGAGTAAGCGCTTCTCCTTGATTTACGCTTGCAGGCTGACGAAGGAGCACGCGCTCCTCCTCACGCAACCGTTCAAGTCCACCTCCGCCCTTGACGTTGAGGGTATGCTGAAATTGGAGGACGGAGCAAATCTCACCAACGTCTCCTCGATCCTTGCTGGGTTCACAGTTGGGGGGCCGTCCAGCGAGGCGGTTCTCAGGAAGCTGGTTCAAGTGGACTTGTCGGGTAGAGAGACAGGCGGACCTTTCTGCCTGGAGGCCGGCCTCGCAAAGGTCCACTCAACAATAGTGCGATTCGATGGGAAGTCCTCAGGAGGCACAACTGCCTTCGACGTCTACTGTGGGAGAGACTACGCGGAGTATGTGTGGGATGCTATCATCGAGGCTGGACATGAGTATGGAATCGCCCCGTTCGGGCTCGACTCTCCCGATAGGTTAGGGGGTTCGAGGTCGTCAGGTTAGGGCGATTGAGTTGCGAGCCTTGTTCAGAAAGGAGAAGATGTGGCAGAGACATAAGCTGAAACCGAGATACGACGTTGTAGTTATCGGTGCGGGAGTTCACGGTCTCTCGATTGCTTACTATCTTGCAAAGAATCACAACATCACTAACGTAGCGGTCCTGGACAAGGTCTACCTGGGCGGTGGGAACAGCGGTAGGAATACCGCCATCATCAGGGCCAACTACATGACCGTGGAGGGGGTACATTTCTACAGCGAGAGTCTGAAGCTCTACGAAGAGCTCTCGAAGGAGCTCAACTTCAACCTTCTCTTCTCGCAGATTGGCCACCTAAGCCTTGCCCACACGGACTCGGCGGTAAATGGCCTCTGGAGGAGGGCGGAGGTCAACAAGGCTCTTGGAGTCAACAGCCGGGTCATATGGCCCGACGAGATAAAAAGGCTGGTTCCCGCGCTCGACACCAGTGACAGACCTCGATATCCTGTGAAGGCGGCACTCTATCACGCTCCCGGAGGGGTGATCAGGCATGACGCGGTCGTCTGGGGGTATGCAAGGGGGGTTGAGAGGCATGGGGGAGAGGTTCACCCCCGCACCGAGGTTATCACCATAGACGTGAAAGACCACCAGGTCACCGGTGTGAGGACCGACAAGGGAGAAGTGATAAGGGCAGACTGCGTGGTCAACGCAACCTCAGGATGGTGCACCACCGTCTCGAAGATGGTGGGCGTCGATCTTCCGGTGGTGACCCACCCCCTCCAGGCGTGTGTCACAGAGCCACTCAAACCCTTCTTGGACAAGGTGGTCGTCTCTGCTAACCTTCACGTCTATGTATACCAGACTGACAGGGGTGAGCTCGTCATGGGGTCAGAGATTGACCCGTACTCGTCGTATAGCCAGGGATCCACGCTCGAGACTCTGGAGAGTATCGTAGCTCATGCGCTCGAGCTCTTTCCAGGACTGAGGCACGTGAGGGTGCTGAGGCAGTGGGGAGGGTTGTGCGATATGACCCCTGACTACAGCCCGATACTTGGGGAGGTAGATGGCCTGAAGGGGTTTGTCCTCGATGTGGGCTGGGGGACTTACGGTTTCAAGGCAGGACCAGTGTCGGGGAAGAGGATCGCCGAACTGATCGCAACAAAGAGGACTCCCGACGTCATCAGACCGTTCAGACTCTCGAGATTCCGGGAGGACAGGCTGGTGAGCGAGAAGGGTGCAGCTGCTGTCTCACACTAGACCTTCAAGGATAAAGCGTACCCGATACTAGATCAAGAGACGCTAGAAGCATCAGACGTGCTCTCGAGAATAATTCTGCCAGCAGCGAGAAGTCAGAGGATGGGGACGGACAAAGCCTTTCTGGTGAGACCGAGACAGGTTCGAGTGAGTCCTGGGGGAGGAAGGCACGAGTCTACGACGACGCAGTCGAAGCCGACACCTGTCGCCGGGATGCTCATAGGCTTGTACAAATCTCGTAACACCTTCGCCGCCATACTCGCCTGGGGCATGTCGCAAGGCCATCCCGCCCTTAGGAATAAATACGATACCGCTTCGCCGCTCTTCATGAATGTAAGTGAGAGCAGGCAACAGGAGTGCTGAACGATGCCACTTGAGGAGATGATGTGGGTCGAGAAATACAGGCCGAAGAAGCTCGAGGATTTGGTGAACCAAGCTAGCATGAAGGAGAGGCTCACTCCCCTTCTCGAGAGGAAGGGTGAGCTGCCGCATCTCCTCTTTGCTGGACCGCCTGGCTCAGGGAAGACGACGACTGCCCTAATCATCGTCAAGGAGATCCTGGGAGACCTTTCGAGCGATTACACGCTCTCGCTCAACGCGAGCGATGAAAGGGGGATCGACATGGTCCGTGAGCGAGTGAAAAACTTCGCAAGGTACTCAGACAGAAGGGACGGTGTGCCCTTCAGGCTGATCATACTAGATGAAGCCGACTCGATGACGGCCGACGCCCAGACGGCCCTTCGCAGGATAATGGAGGAGAGTTCCCAATTCACCAGATTCATCCTCATCTGCAACTATTCGTCGGGAATCATCGAGCCCCTGCAGAGTCGGTGCGCGATCTTCAGGTTCCAGCGGCTGGACGAGGGTTCGGTTACGACGCACCTCAAGGAGATTGCGAAGAAGGAGAAGATTAAGCCCCTCGAGCCCGGAGTCCTCTCGTCCATCTACGAGTCGACGAACGGTGACCTGAGGCAGGCCATCAACCTGTTCCAGGCGGCCTCGGCGTCGGGGGAGCTCTCCCTCGAGAAAGTCAAGGCCGTGACTGGCGCGACGGTGAAGGGGAGGGTCGGGGATATTGTAAGACTCGCCCTCGACGGCGAGTTCGAGAATGCTCGCTTGAAGATGGTCGAGCTCACACGGGTCTACGGGATACCGGAGAGGGATTTCCTGAAGTTCGCGAACGAGGAGTTGACCAACCAGAA
>VBPP01000288.1 GCA_005877365.1 Nitrososphaerota archaeon | reverse complement strand
AACCTCTTGGAGTCGACGTAATCGATCTCGGGGTTCTCGATGTACACCTGATAGGTCCCTACCCCGAAGAGGCTGAGGAATTCCTCGAGGGTCTTGATCTCGATCCTCCGAACCACTCTTCCCGAGTCTTTCCAGAGATAAAGGACAGGGGTGGTCGTGGACCTTATCCCCCCGTTTTCCAGGAGCGCGGCGACGATGTCGCCCACCAACACGGGCTTTCTACTAGTCAACATATGATAATGCATAGAACCCCTTTAAGCATCTTTCTCGAAATCGGAATCCGACTATCCTGTTCGAAAGGTTAGAACGACCGATCTCGACGCTAAGGAGAGTCGCGGGTCGTGAAAGTGATGCGCCGGGTAGGGTTGGGCCGCACCACGGCGAAAAAAACCCAGAAAATGGAATCAGAATTACGAATTTTAAGGAAGGGGTCACCAATAAGACTCTCGGACCGGGTAAGATGGGAGAGGCCCTTGTACGTAGGACCGCGCAAGAAGGAGCGGAAGCAGGGCGACCGTGGCGATGATAGCGGTGTGTCTCATCTCGGTCTGTGAAGGGGCATTTGGCTTGGCCAGGTCACGAATCCCCCTGAGAGCATTTCTCCCGGGTGGCGGGAGCAGTTGCGCGGTGGAGCTTCTGGCTCCGCCACCGCAACCCAGAACCTGCTCTTACGGCCTCGTCACCGCTCACCATCTCTGTCCGGTGCGGCACCTCGACGAGTTCCGTCGCCCTATCTATCGGTGCGGTCCCACCTATCGGGAGTATCTATGGCAAGTAGCCAACCCCTCGTGAGGAGGAGGGACGAAGAGTGCGCCACCCGCCGCCGCGGGCTAGGTCAGAGGGATTCTGCTGAGGCCAGGCACCAGGTCAAAGGCGGCGTCGTCTGAAACTATGGTAGAATCCAGCGAGAGTGCAGAGGCGGCGACAAGGCTGTCGAAGAACGTGAGCTTGTAATCCGACTCGAGGCTGCACCGTTGTGCGATGAGGGCTGAGTCCATGGTCCTCATCTCTGGAACACCGCGTTCCAGGAGAATTGCGTGGATGCTTTGCGCGATTTCTTTGATTTCGAACGCGCGTCTGCCCCTCGCCCGCATGACCATCTGAAACTCAAAGGTTGCGGTATCGGGAACGAAGAGGTCTTGCCTTGAGGTCAGAAGGCCGATGGCGCGCTTGTGCTTCTTATCCCTTGGATCAAGTGCGAACAGCACTTCGGTATCAACCGCCGGCAAGTTTCTTCGTCAGCTCCTCCGCTTTGCGCTCATCCCTCCTCTCATCGTACGGTTCACCAATCAGTCGGGCTAGAGTCGCATAGGGATCCTTCGTTAGTGGCTCCATCACAATTTCATTCCCCCGGACCTTAATCGAGACCCTCTCTCCCTCCTCGATCTTCAACTTCTTCCTGATTGACTTGGGGATCACGACGGTGTAACGCTTCCCCACAACTACGTCCTCGGACAATTCTATATTCATCGGAGGATTATGATTATCTCAGATGTAAGCCATCTATCAGACAGCACTCATGCCGGTGTGTCGAAGATTCGGGAATGAAGGAATTCGCTGACGGCCGGTTAGCCCGAATTGGGCCTTGCGTT
>VBPP01000287.1 GCA_005877365.1 Nitrososphaerota archaeon | reverse complement strand
ATCCTGTGACCCGCGACCTTTAGCACTTCGTCAGCCCTCCCGGCGACCCAGATGTATCCATCCACATCCTTGACGGCGTAGTCTCCCGCGTAGAAGTACCCCTTACCCGGAAACTTCTCGAAGTAGACCTGCGCGTATCGCTCCGGGTCTCCCCACATTCCCGTCGGGGGAGATGGCATTCCGGGGAAGGGCTTCTTGATCACCAGGAATCCCTTCTTCCCTTGGGGGACGGGGTCCCCCGCCTCATCGACGACGTCTGCATCGATGCCGGGGAGAGGCGGGCCGTTGGCGCCCGGCTTCAGCGGCACAAGCTTCGTTCCCGGCGCGTAGCTGATCATGATCCCCCCAGTCTCCGTCATCCACCACGTGGAGCCTACTGGACACCTCTTCCCGCCGACGTGCTCGAAGAGCCAGTACCACGCCGAGGGGTTGATCGGTTCGCCCACGCTGTGGATCAGCCTCAGTGTCGAGAGGTCGTGCTTCTTCACGGGGTCGTTGCCGACTATCGACCACCACGTGTCGGGGGCGGGATAGTCGGGCGTCCCCTCGAACATTATCGTGGTGGCGCCCTCGATCAACGGCCCAAAGACGATGTAGCTGTGGCCTGTCACCCAGCCTATATCGGCAGTGCAGTAGTAGACATCCTCGTCCTTGATGTCGAATACCTCCTTCATCGTCGTGTGCAGAAGTACAGCGTACCCTCCGTGGTCGTGGATTATCCCCTTCGGCCCACCCGTCGTCCCAGAGGTGTACAGGACGTACAGGGGATGGTCGCTCTCCAGTCGTTCCGGCTCCACACCGGATGTGGGGGGTACCGCCGAGAGCAGGTCGTGCAGCCAGACGTCCCTCCCCTCACGCATCTTCACTTCGAGGCCCACCCGCCTGACGACGACCATGTTCTGGATTATCCCGGAGGAGGAGGCGGCCTGGTCGGCGGTCTCCTTCAACCTCAGCACCTTCCCTCTCCGGTAGAAGCCATCCGAGGTGATCAGAACCTTCGCCTCGAGGTCCTTTATCCTCAGGGCCAGGTTGTCAGCGCTGAAGCCGCTGAAGACGACGCTGAATATGACGCCCAGCCTAGCGAGTGCGAGCAGGATTATCGGCAGCTCAGGGATCATCGGCATGTAGATGGCGGCCCTGTCCCCGCGCACCAGACCGAGTTTACTTCGGAGGGCGAAAGCGACGCGATTGACTTCCCTCCACAGGTCGTAGTAGGTGTACTTCCTCACCTCCCTGGGGTTGCCCGCCTCGTCACGCGGCTCTCCCTCCCAGATGAGAGCAACCTTGTTCTTCCTCGAGCCCCTCACGTGCCTGTCAAGGCAGAGGTGAGAGATGTTGGTCTTCGCGCCCGGGAACCACGTCGTTACGTAAGGATGCTCTCCATCTTCGAGGACGGCCCTCCAAGGCTGGAACCACTCCAGCTCCCTCGCGGCATTCGCCCAGAACTCCCGGAAGTTCTCGACAGTGCCTCTAAGGTATCTCTGGTAATCTTTGATTGTCGTCGCTCTCCCGCCCCAATTCGGGAGCTCGATCCTCTCTTCGAAGGGCAGCGCCTCACCGACGAAGGTGACCTCTTCCATCTGCCCTCACATCGCCGCCTTCCGATATAAGAAGTGCACCGAAGCCGGACGAGAGGGCTTCTGCCCGTCGTCAGCCTCGCCGGCTCGAGGCGTCTGACCTGCCTTTCAGGTCTGGCAGAGTACTGAAGTGCTCGTGAACGATCTTCCACCCGTTGGGAAAACTCGAGAGAACCATCGTGACCCTCGACTTCGAACCGACGGACCTCCCCTCGAAGGAGTAGTCGTTCACGAAGATTCCCTTGTAGGTCAGGTAGAAGGTTGCGATGGCGACGTTATCGATGAGGTCGACCCTCAACTCCTCCACCTTGTAGTCGTAGTCTGAGATGTTGGCGAAAGCCGCCTGCTCGTAGACGAAGGCCTCATCGGAGTCCTGCCTGGTGTATGGAGGATTCTCGTCGAACTTGGAGAAGTCCCGAGGAGCGTGGAACTCTCCGAGCGCGCTCAGGTCCTTGTTCTTTCCGGCCTCGAAGAAGGCGAAGATGACCGATGCGACGTCCTTCTTGGTCTTGTCGAGCTGCCAGGGCTGCAATCTGCTCCATGAAGAAGAGAGTGGCTTAAATTGATGCCGTTGCCAAAGCCATGGACACTATCACATCCATCGCCTTAGGCCTCTTCCGAGGCTTATGGTTCCTGATTCACCGGGAGGCTGAATCAGCGGCTCCGCCGTTGACTGGACTCCTCCCTCCACAGGCGTTTCTAGTGTCCGGGCAACTCCCGGCCACTCCGCGAGGTTCCTCGCGGCGTTGAGGTCGCGGTCCGCGACGAGGCCGCAACCCTCGCAGTGGAAGGTGCGCTCCCCGAGGGGCATCTCGTCCTTCTTCACCTGCCCGCACCTCGAGCACCTCTTCGTCGAGGGGTACCACCTGTCCGCCGTGACTAGGGTGGACCCGTACCACCGAGTCTTGTATCGCAGCTGCCTCGAGATCTCGCCCCAGGCGGCATCTGCGATGGCACGTGCGAGGTGGTGGTTCCCCATCATGTTCTTCACATCCAGGTCCTCCAGAACGATTACTGGCTTGGTTTTCGCCAGCATCGTAGTGAATTTCTGGATGGCGTCGAGGCGCGTGTTCGCGACCCTCATGTGGAGGCGGGCCAGCGCCTCCCTAGCTCGTCTTCGGTTTGACGAGCCCCTCCGTTTGCGGCTGAGGTTGCGCTGCAGGTGTCTGAGCTTCCTCTCGTACCTGCGCAGCACCCTCGGGTTCTCGAGCACGGTGCCGTCACTGACGACAGCAAGGGAGTTCAACCCACGGTCAAGACCGACCACGGGACCGGGCGGGGGAATCGGTTCCTCTTTTCTCTCCTCCGCGACGTTGACAGCCACATACCATCGCTTGGCGCGTTCGGAGACTGTGACACTGTTAACGTGGGCCTTTTTGGAGGGCATGTAACCGCGCTCCTTGAGCCTAACCCAGCCTATCCGGGGAAGGCGGACCTCGCCGGGGCGAAC
>VBPP01000286.1 GCA_005877365.1 Nitrososphaerota archaeon | reverse complement strand
CCCGTTTGTGAGAACTCTCAGAAGGTCTTTTGTCGGCAGGTCGTATGAAGAACCGAGGAGGAGAGCTTCGCATGTCGCCAGAGTGTGCAAAGCCACAGCGACTTGGTTACTGAGCTTTGTTGCCTGACCAGAGCCAGCTGATCCCATGTACACTATCTCCTTACCCATGACCTGAAAGATGGGGCGGCATGCATCAAACACCTCCTTCTTTCCTCCAACCATTATCGTGAGCGTGGCCTCTCTCGCTCCCTTGTCTCCGCCAGATACCGGTGCATCAAGAAACTCCACGCCCTTCTCCGCAAGCTGGGAAGAAACCAAAATCGCGGTTTCTGGCGAGTTCGTGCTCATGTCTACAACAATCAGACCTTTACGCGCAGATTCTATCACTCCGTCTTCTTGCAGGAGGACCTGCTCGACATCGGGAGCATCCGTCACCATGTCAATTACGACATCGGACTCTTGAGCAACACGACTCGGAGATTCTGCTGCCCTCGCGCCTCTTGCGACAAGCTCGTTCACAGACGCCTTGTTACGATTGAATACGCATACAGAGTATCCCTTTTCCAGCAGGTGCAACGCCATGGGCTTCCCCATGAGCCCGAGGCCGATGAAACCAATCCTTAGTTTGTCACCTTTTCTGATCCCACCGGATTCTGTCATTATGTGGAGGGGCAGCGCCATCACCGATGATATATTTCTATCTCGATCACTGGCTCCGTTGACTTGCGATTTCTGTTCCAAAAGGAATTTGGCCACCGTCTTCCGACTTAACAAAATCGGGGTAAGCATCATGATTCTCGGAAGCCGAATTTTCATGTATCGTTTGCTGCGGCCGAAGGATGGCGGACAAGTGAGCTTCTCTGGCAGAGGGTTGACTTAAGACGTCGGGTTTTTTATGCGCCAATCGATGTAAGACGAAGGTGGTCGGGTGACTCCCACGCACGGTGAAGAAATCGCGGTCGCGCTGAGGTCGACCGTAGTGGCACCGAGGACAGCCGTCGAGCTGGCGAAGAAGTTGGACGGAATCCGGTCCCTCTCACACATATTCATCCCAGAGGTCGGTCAGAAGGGTGGGTTCCAGTCACTTGAAATTAGTTCTGCTTGCCTCGCAGTCTCGAAACGGCTTCACATAGGAAGTGGGGTTATCAGGATTCTTGAGCACGACCCTGACGTCCTCGCAGCTCGGCTCCTAACCCTCCAGGC
>VBPP01000285.1:3314-4398 GCA_005877365.1 Nitrososphaerota archaeon | reverse complement strand
GCAGAAGAAGAAGGCCCGGTCTGGAATGACAGTGAACCAGAAACATGCGAAATTTCAGGCAGGCTACGCGGGAAGAATCCGTTCCCCTGTTCGTGGTGACGCTGGGAGAGCTTCATGGCGAACCCGATGAAGACCGAAAACCTTCGTCACAACAATATTATAAAGAGAATAGGAAAACGCTTTGCAACGTGCTCCGCAAACCATGCCCCCATGAGTTTCAGCGTCCCGCGCCAAAACCGCTCTCGATGACGTCTGGAGGTTAGCTTGCAGCCCACCTCACAGCCTGTGGTCGCACCACTGACCCGTGCGGCGATCTTTCTCACCCTGACCGTGAATCCGGGCGACTCGAACCCCGCTGTCATACGGTCATTCTGTGGAGACCTCGCACCTCTCCTGCGCGCGGTGGGATTTCGTGACCTTGAAGGAAACCTTTCCTGCATAATGGGGGTTGGGTCCGACGTGTGGGACGAACTCTTCGGATTGACGCGGCCGACAGAGTTGAGAAAGTTCCAGGAGATCCGTGCTGGAGGGCGCCACGCCGTCTCCACCCCGGGAGACCTGTTTTTCCACATCCGCGCAAAGCGCATGGACCTGTGTTTCGAGTTAGAGACGCAAATCATGAGCCGTCTCGGAGGCGCAGTCTCGGCGCAGGACGAGGTGCACGGGTTTCGTTACTTTGACGACCGCGATCTCATCGGTTTCGTCGACGGGACGGAGAATCCAACGGGTCAGGCAGCCATAGACGCCACCGTCATCGGTGATGAAGACCCCGGGTTCGCCGGCGGCAGCTACGTGATCGTGCAGAAGTATCTCCACGATCTGGCACGCTGGAACGCCCTCACCACGGAAGCTCAAGAACGAATCATCGGGTGCACGAAGCTCTCCGACATCGAGCTGGACGACGCTATCAAGCCGACCTCGGCGCACAACGCACTCACCAAGATCGTGGAGGGCGCAAGGGAGGTCAAGATTCTACGCGACAACATGCCCTTCGGTCACGCCGCCCAGAGAGAGTTCGGTACGTTCTTCATCGGCTACAGCCGTTCGCCGGGCACCATCGAGCGGATGCTGGAGAACATGTTCG
>VBPP01000285.1:0-3248 GCA_005877365.1 Nitrososphaerota archaeon | reverse complement strand
GTGGCGTGCATCTTGTTCTTTTGGGGCTTTCAATCTCCGCATATAGGAAGACCGCGTTCAAGGGTATCCTCTATGCCGCAGTGGCATTTGGTTTGTTTGCCATACAGATGCTCTTTGAATACCTGGTAGATGCAGTCAAGCTATTCAGCACACCGGTGGACGGGATCATAGTCCTGGGGATGACTCTCGTCAGTCTCGTGTTCTTCTTCTTGGCTGTCGTTAAGAGGAAGTGACACGTAACCCAGCGAAAAGGAGGAAAAGGACCAGGATGTCGAAGAAGATTGAAGTCGGGCCGCCCTGTTATGCTCTAGAAATTGCGACCGACAACATCGTCCGGTAAGTCCCCGGTCGAGACTTTTGCAGTAACTGGAGATCATCCAAAGCTTTATACCAGTTAGGCGTCGATTTTCTTCGGACGATTTTTCAATGCCATACGTCACTGTGGGGAAAGAAAACTCCGGCAACATTGAACTGTATTACGAAGATCATGGCGGGGGTGACACCGTTGTCCTCATCCATGGATATCCGCTGAGCGGAGCTTCCTGGGAGAAGCAGACGGCGGCTTTGCTCGATGCGGGTTTCCGTGTCATCACCTACGATCGCAGGGGCTTTGGCCAGTCCAGCAAGCCGACGACGGGCTACAACTACGACACCTTCGCCGAGGACCTGCGCAAGCTCGTGACGCAGCTCGAACTTCGTGATTTCGCACTTGTCGGTTTCTCGATGGGTGGCGGGGAAGTAGCTCGCTACCTAGGGAGATACGGGTCGAAGGGCGTGAGCAAGGCGGTGTTCATCGCGTCCGTCCCACCGTTCTTGCTAAAGACGCCAGACAACCCGAAGGGGCTGGACTCCAGTGTATTTGACGGGATTCAGAAAGCGATCGCCGCAGACCGTTACGCATTCTTTACTGAATTCTTCAAGAATTTTTACAATACCGACCTCCTACTGGGCAAACGCGTCAGCGAACAGGTCGTCCAGTCCAGTTGGAGCGTCGCGGCGGGTGCGTCTGCCACGGCCAGCCTCGCGTGCGTGCCTACATGGCATGAAGATTTTCGCAAGGACTTGTCCCGCATAGATGTGCCCACGCTGGTCATTCACGGGGATGCGGACCGGATTGTCCCATTCCCCGCCTCGGGACAGCTGACGGCCAAGCTGGTCCGGGGAGCTCGCCTAGTCTGGGTGAAGGACGGGCCGCACTGCATTATCTGGACGCATTCGGACGAAGTGAACGCTGCACTGCTGGACTTCCTGAAGCACTAGGCGCAAGTTGCAGAGTCTGCAACACGGATGAGCGGCGTACATCATCGGCAGAGATCCCGGTTCGTCGCAACCTACGGGCCATCACTAGCTGAGACTCAGCGCCCAGCGAAGGCCTAAGTCCGATGCTGGCACCGGAGGATGTTAGGCCCAACCAAGCAAAGGATTTTATTCTTTGAAATCACGGAAATGACGAATTGCCAGAGGCCGAGCGTCGACTCGCCGCGATAATGTTCACAGACATCGCAGGCTATACGTCGCTCTCTCAGAGAAACGAGACACTCGCACTCCAGCTGCTTGAAGAGCATCGAAGCCTCCTCCGGCCATTCTTCCCGAGACACGCCGGCAAAGAGATCAAGACGATAGGCGACGGGTTTCTCGTGGAATTCGCGAGCGCACTCGAGGCCGTCAGGTGTGCCTTTGAAATGCAGCGATCGCTTCACGAACGAAACGCCATGAACCCGCCCGGGAGGAAGGTCACTCTCCGCATCGGGATTCATCTCGGAGATGTCGTTCATAACCAAGATGACGTCTACGGCGACGCGGTCAACATCGCCTCCCGCATAGAGCCCCTGGCCGACCCCGGAGGAATCTGTTTGACGGAACAGGTCTACGATCACGTAAGGAACAAGCTCAAGTTTCCCATAGTGAGCGCTGGTAGACGGGAAGTGAAGAACGTCGAGGCCCCACTGGAGGTGTACAAGGTGGTCCTCCCCTGGGAAGAGAGGGCCAGCAGCCTCGGTTCGGAAGACTTCGATGAGAGGAGGATTGCGGTCCTGCCGTTCGCCAACATCAGCCCGGACCCGAATGACGAGTATTTTGCCGATGGAATGACAGAGGAGCTCATCTCCGCGATTTCCAAGATTCCTGAGCTCACGGTTATCTCCCGGACCTCGGTCATGAAATACAAGGGCGGCGGCAGAAGCATACAGGAGATACGCCCCGAGCTCAAGGTCGGAACGATGCTGGAGGGTGGGCAGAGAACTACAATCGAGAATTGCAGGATGTCTTTGAGGTTCAATCGGACATAGCCCACAAAGTCGCGGAATCGCTGAAGGTGCATCTACTCGCCAGGGATGCCGAGAGAGTCGCGAAGGTCCCAACGGCGGACATGGAGGCCTACACCCTCTACTTGAAGGGACGTTTCTTCTGGAACGAGAGGACTCTGGAGGGATTGAAGAAGGCCATCCGCTACTTCGAAGAGGCCATCAAGCATGACCCCGGCTACGCGCTAGCTTACGCTGGGTTGGCTGACTGCTACACCATACTGGAGAACTGGAGCTTCCTGCAACCACAGGAGGCGGCTCCGAAGACGATGGAGTACTCGAAGAAAGCCCTCGAAATCGATGACACGCTCGCCGAAGCGCATACATCGATGGCAGTTGTCTGGGCCAACTTATGGGAGTGGGGGCGTGCCGAGAGCGAATACAAGCGCGCGATTGAGCTTAACCCGAATTACGCGACCGCGCATCAATGGTACGGTCACGGCGTCCTAGAAACTTTGAAGAGATACGATGAAGCGATAAGTGAGCTCAAGGAAGCTCAGAAGCTCGATCCCTTCTCCCTGATAATTGCAACGAACCTCGGGGACGCGCTGCTTGCCGCTGGGCGGGTCGAAGGAGCGATCGCGCAGTACAGAAGCGTCTCAGAGATGGACCCCCATTACGCCTACGCGCACGCCAGGCTAGGGATAGCCCTGGCGGCGAGTTCCGCCTTTGGAGAGGCCATAGCCGAGGTCGAAAAGTCTTGGAGCCTTTCGCCGGAGAATGTTGAAACGAAGGCTGTACTCGCATACGTGTATTTCGCGGCGGGGAGAAGGGAAGCCGCGGAGGGGATCCTGGAAGAAATGAAAGAGATCGCGAAGACTAGGTACGTCTCCCCCGCGCTGTTCGCCGAAGTCTATTCTGCGCTCGGTAAGCCGGATTTAGCGTTCGAATGGTTGGACAGGGCCGCCGAAGCGCACTCGAGCACCCTCGTCATGAATCTGAGCG
>VBPP01000303.1 GCA_005877365.1 Nitrososphaerota archaeon | reverse complement strand
TGTTCTCACATCCTCATCGTCGAGAGTCAGCTTCGAGGAATCGTTATTGAGTTTCTTAATGACGGCGGAGACGATCTTCTTGTCCTTCTCGCTGCAGCCCACCCGCGCCTCCGGCCCGATGAACTCGACCCCCTCAGTGAGAAGGTGAGTGATAGCCTTCTCGGACTCGCCGGGGCTGGCCTTCGCAACCTTCGCCATAGCCATCTCAAAGACCTCCCCGACGGCCTCCTCAATCGCGCGAAGCTGAAGGTTCCTCGACCGAAGCTCGGCGGAGCCTGTTATCTGCCTCGTCAGGGATTCGGCCTGCTTGTTCCCAGCCTCGATGATCTTCGTAACAGCCTCTGTCGTCTCCCTCCCTACTTCCTCCAGGCTCTTAAGCGCCTGGGCGCGCCCTTCCTCCAGCTCGGCCGTGACCTCCTTGTAGAACTCTTCGGCCACCTTCTCCAGACTGTTCTTTGTGGCGGTGCTCACCCTTACACCCCCAGAATCTGTCGGAGCATGCTTCTGTACTCGACTTTCTCGTGTTCGCCGCCCGGGCCGGGAACTTCGTAGATGAGTGGAACCGCCCTCTTCGCCCTCATTGATGTCAAGTCGGCCCGTATCGGCTTCGCGATCTCGCTGCTTATCATGATGAGCCCCACCTCGGGGTCGTTGAGGAATCTCTCAACCTGGCCGAGGGCCTCGCTTGAGCCGGAAGCGTAACTTCCCAAGACGCCGGAGAGGACGAACCCGGTGACGAAAGCCTTGCCTCCCACAGCGACGACCTTCAAGATCTGTATTTGAAGCGCACTCGGATTCGCGTTAATAACCTAATCGTCACGGAACAACAACTCCTCCAACCCTTAATAACTGAACGCCGAGGCCGAAAACTCGGCTTAGGGGAGAAAGAGCGAGTGGGCGTCGCGAGGCTAAGCAGGGTAACTGTCATGCTTCCCAGAGGGGACTACCAGGAGGCGCTCACCTACCTGAGCCAGTTCGAGGAGTTCCATAGGATTTCGACCGAGCAGGGAGCTTTCGACCCCGCCACCGAGGGACTCGCGGTAAGGGCCGTCAGGCTCTTCGCCCAAACTGATCAGGCCGTGAAGAGTCTCTCCCTCCCTCTTTCGCCGCCGATGCTCGACGTGATCTTCCGGGGGGTTAGTGTGCCCGAGACGGTGTATGAAGCTGCCAGATGGAACGAGCTCCTCGACAAGGCGGAGGGCGAGGCAAGACCGGTCGTCGACGCTGTCAACGGGGCAGTAGGGAGATTGGCCCAGCTTGAAAAGGACGAGCAGGACACGAGGGCCCTCTCGGAGGCCCTGAGGTCTGTCGCAGACCTCTCGGTCGACTTGGGCATGCTCGGCCAGTTGAAGAGGATGACCGGAGTCGTCGCGATTGCAGAGAAGGACACCCTCGATGAACTCCGCAATTCTCTTTCAGACCTGGTCTTCGTCGCGCAACCCCTCAGAGGCTCTCAGAGTGTCGTGCTCGTGGCTGGGCCAGCCGGGGATGCGGGGAGAATCGAGAAGGTACTCAGGACTCTCGAAGTGACTCCGATCGTCCTTCCGTCCGACCTACCGCAGAACCCCCCCGAGGCCTTCAGGAGCCTCGTCGCGCGGGCGGAGGGGCTTTCAGCGGAGAAACGAAAGGCGGAGGAGGAGGTGGAGAAGCTGACGGCGGCTCACTCGCAGAAGCTACTCGCGTGCCGAGAGCTCGCGAGCGTTGCCCACCAGATGCTGGACGAGGTAAGGAACTCTGGCAAGCTGGAGCGGATGGCGATACTCTCGGGTTACATCCCGGCTTCGAGGGAGGGAGAATTCCGGGAGAAGTTTGCCAGGTGGATGGTCTACGCCGACCACGACGGCGGGCATCAAAAAGACCACCCGGAACTCGCTCTTCCCACGCTGCTTGTTCACTCCAGTTCGACGAGGGCGTTTGCTAAGGTGACGGAGAGCCAGGGGCTACCCGGAAGGCACGAGGTTGACCCGACTCCCATAATCTCGCTCGTCTTCCCGGTCTTCTTTGGGATGATGTTCGGAGACCTCGGACACGGGCTGGTCGTCACTGCCTTCGGCCTCCTTCTGAGAAGCAGGTCCGACCGGAACCTGAAGCAGTGGGGGACGATCTTCACAACAGCCGGGATATCTGCCTCGGTATTCGGTACGCTCTTCGGCGAGATCTTCGGCTTCAGCATAGGACAACTGGTGCCGATTCCCCCGCTGTTGGAGATCGTTACGCACACCTCGAGCGGCGCGAGCCTGAACTCGACGGGCATCACGACGGAAGGCACACGAGAGGTTGGAGCTAATACTGGACAAGGTCCCTGCGCTGGTGATGTACGTCAGCGGTATCGGGTTCGGGTTGGCCTTCATCCAGGCGGGATACAGCTTCAAGGGCGTCCTCTCCAGCCCGCTCGGGCTGGTCTCCATCATCGTGATCACACCTGCTCTTCTGATCACGGCCCTCGGAAGAGGAGTCGCGACCATCACGGGGAAGCTTCACGAGGACTCGGTCGCGATGGCGTTCATGCAGGGCTTGATCGAGCTGCTGATCAGGGTCGCGGAGTTCGTCGCCAACACAATAAGCTACGCCCGGCTCGCGATCCTGCTCCTGGTTCATGCCGCCCTTCTCCTCACCGTGAACATGCTGTATTACTCTTACTCGAGCTACGCGTACATCATCGTCTTTCCCCTGGCGATCTTCAACATAATGATCATCCTCCTGGAGGGGTTGATCGTCTACATCCAGGACATGAGGCTCCACCTGTACGAGTGGTTCACAAAGTTCTACACGGGGGAGGGGGTGCCGTTCAGGAGAATCCTTCCCGAAAGGGAGAGGATTCGGATAAAGTGGCTATAGCCTGAGGGAGGAGAGGATCTGCTTGGGTGGAACGCCGGCCTCGACACCGAAGGCTATCGCGGCCAGATTCTGCACCTCGAATTCGAGCAGCTTCACCAAGGCGAGGACGGTGCTGAGAGTGAAGCCCTGCCACAGAAAGGCGCGCCGGGCGGTCTTCTTGCTCAACTGAATGAAACCCTCCTCCAAGGCGCTCACGATCACGTCGTCTCCTCCGCCGGACGGCCAGCTGATGCTGTACGTTCCCTCGAGCGCCTCGAGCGACTCCGCGACCGACTCCGTATTGACGATTCTCTGGAGGCGGGGAAGCGAGACGTTGAACGGCGGTAGTATGAGCAGCCCCTTGCTCTCGCTCGACTGGACCCTCCAGAGCTTCGACCTCAGGAGGGCAAGGACGTTGTAAGAGTCGACGTCTATCGCGACGAGGTCCCGAACCGTAGCTATCTCCCCCGATGAGTAGGATTTCTTCTTGGCCGAGAAGGTCTCGGCTATCCTCGAGAAGAGCGCGTGGTCGACGTAGAGGTCGAAGACTCGGGGCTCCCTGTTGGTCGCGAATGCGGCCGCGGCTTTCGCGACGTCCTTCCCGAACTCTGTCCCCTCGAGAAGAGCGGTTGCCTCCTGAAGGTCCTTGGAGGAGAGAACTCTCGCGATGAGGTCCCTTCTGCCCGCGAGCTCTTCGCTGTGGAGGTCGATGTAGGTCATCGTCTCCTCGTACCCTCTCTCGAGCGCCTTCGCCTTCAGCGCGATCTTGAGGTTCCACGCGATGTTCCGCAGGTAGTAGACTTCCAGCAGATCGGGGTCCCTGGCGGTCTTCATGAGGGAGTAGTGAACGTCCGCGAGCCTCTCCCTTAGCGCGAGCTCCAGCTTGCGTGCGGAGTAGGGCGGTTGCAGCTTTGACACCGCCTCCGCGTACGGTGCCCCCTTGAGTCGGTTGACGAACTCTTCGAGCGAGCTCGACTCCG
>VBPP01000302.1:3073-6656 GCA_005877365.1 Nitrososphaerota archaeon | reverse complement strand
GGATTGATTATGGCAACCATTGGTAGGCCTGGATGATTCATCTTTGCCTGGATGACAGGGTCCCATTTGTCAAGCTGGCTGTTGTATATCGGGATCAGAAGGGTGGTTGGTGAGGAAGCCGATGCCGTTGCCGGCGAAACGGGAAATCGGACGAGCAATAACAGAATTGCTGAGATTGTCGCAAAGAGAGTTATGGACTTGTATAATGTGTGAGACACCACTATTAATCTTAGCCATTAACGCTATCTGAGTATGCGAAATTTTTTATGTAAGAGACTTGCATTCAAAAGTAACATAACTCATTACGATGCAGCAACGAATTCACTTCCGCTCAATCACGGACCAGGGATGGAGGTAACACTTTCACGCTGTCGGGGTTTTCGCGCATCACCAGAGTCTGGCAGGTAGACTGGCAAAGCGCGCCCACATACTTGACTCAACTGGCACCATCATTGACCGAGAGGCAACGACTCGAACTCGGTCCGGGAGACTTTCGGGTATCTCCATCTTCCTATTCCCGCATAAGCAGGCTCAAGTCCAGAATCTCGACTCCTACCGCGCCGTCGCCATGATCATCGTAGAAGAAGATTAGGAGTCCGTCCTCGGTTGGCTCTCCGACCGGTTTCTCCACGTGCCTGAACCTGATGTAGAGGTCGTTGCGTTCGCCGTAGTCTACTGCCAGGACGCTCCTAGGGAGCTTGATTCCGTACGCCTTTTCGATCTTGGATAGGATCTTCCTCAGGTCCAGGTCTAGGATTGTTCTGCTTGTCATGGCGTTCTATACCTCCTCTTCTTCCTCTTTTCGTTGATTATGAAGGCCGTCCTATAAGCCCTTCACGCCCCTCCGCGAGTTCGTAGATCACCACCAGGAAGTGCCTCTGGTCGATACGCTTCAAGGCATGGTGTCCTCCCCGCCTGTCTGATGTATTTCATCCGGGTGGGAGACGGCTTGCAGTAGAGCGGCGGGATTATTTCCAACCTCCGGATGCCGGAATCTCACATGCAACCAGTCGTCCCGCGTCAATGTGACTTTCTTCCCGTCTGGTGTTGAGGCAGCCGCGGGAAGTCTTTCCAAACCTGGTCTTCTTCCCTCGTAATACAGCTGTGGCTATAAGCTCCCCCCGATGTGACAGAAATCGCGGCGCGGAGGCTCTGCGTTTCAAACGCTAGAACCATATACTACGGTCACGGTCAACGAGTGATGGCCCTGAGAGCGGCAGAAGTACCAGGTCAAGGTCGCGGTCCAGCAAAATCCCTCGACCGTCGCAGCGCAATCATCGCGGTCCTCGTGATTAGCGTCATAGCGTTGGGCTCGGTCGCCGTCTATCAGCAGTCTCAATTGTCCGCTCTTTCAAGGACCATCTCTCAGCAGTCCTCCGAACTCGCGCATCCGTCCACCGGCCTTGTGCTTTCCAATTTCACCGTTACCAAGGCGAACGCTACCGCCGAACCGATAATGTTCCTCGTCGCCAGGAACAACGGGACGGCCCCGGCCAGCACCGGGAGCCTCTTGGTCATCGTCTATGGAAAGAACAACTCGATTCAGTCATGTTACGACGGAATAGAGAGTTTCTTTCCTCTCTATTCTAACGAGAGCGGCATTATCATTTCACCGCTCAAATGCGGTGACATCGGCGACGCAGTCGGCCTGACTGTCCAAACCGACTTCTTGGAGAGCGGTGGAAGCGTCACGAAAGTGTTTACCGCCAGAACAACAATAGGGCTGTCCCAGGTCATTCCAGTGTCTACTGTGGTCGTTAAGGAGGTAGGGGTCCGGACATTTGTCTTGCCTCAGGTGTTTCCTACGGAGAATAGATACACTTGGTATCTGACGATAATAAACGAAGCACCGACGCCCATAACATCGGTGCACGCGACGCTGGGGCCTGTGGATAAGCCCCTCGCCACGGCTTTTTGCATCTTCCGACCCGTGTTGGTTCAGGGCGCCTCTTGCACAGACGACCCGCAAACAACTCGAGGAACGGGCCCCTTCGCGACAGGGCAGCTTCTCAGCGTCGTCGTGTCGGTGAAATACTCCAATGGGACCATTTCCAATGTGTCGACCACGGCCGTCGTCGAACCTCCGTACGCGCTGGTCCAGTAGGCGACGGTTGTGCTGCCTCTCCCAGACGGTGTAGTTCGACGATGAAGCAAAAAAGAAATGGGGAGAGGGAGTTCGAAAAACCTAGTTCAGGACTGCAGGAACAAAGGGGTGCGGGAGCAGAACATGTTAAGTCAGCCGAAACATCAGCCGTCACCCCGGGTCCCATCTCCCGCGCAGTACGCATTCACGAAGTGCCGACAATTCCCTATCAGTCTGCGGCAGCATGGTTCGGCGACCACGCCGTGCCCTACACGCTCACCATATTTCCTACCGTATACCGTATACATTTAAATAGTCGAAGATGAACTAATGCACGATGCCTAGGTCCAGAGTCACAGCGAAGTATCAAGTGACAATCCCCAAGCAGGTTCGGGAAAGGGTGGGGGTGAGGCCGGGAGAGGTCGTCTCAATCGAGGCCATCTCTGAGGGTGAGATACGCCTAAAGAGGTTCGCGAGTGTGGCTGACCCTCTGAAGGTCCTTATTGGTGGGAAGGGCGCCCGCCGCGGCGTCCCCGTCGAATCGCTCGAAGAGCAAATAGAATCCAGATAAGTTTGTCCAGTCTCTACATCGACAGCAATGCTTTCTTCTACGCGAAGATTCTGGACCGGGTCTTCGGGAGATCGTGCGCGAGCCTCATCCGAAGGATGGCGCTCAAGGAGCTAGAGGCCTCGACGTCCGTTCTGGCGGTTATCGAAGTGGCGAACGCTCTCAGAAAGTACGGTCTCCGCTCTGAGGTGTCGAGCGAGGTCCGCGCAATCTCCTCCCTTGGAATCGAAGTCTATCCCCTCGAGGGAGCAGACGCACAAGAAGCGGCAGAAATCTACGACGAGGTTCAAATCAGTCCCTACGACTGTCTCCACGCGGCGGTAATGAGAAAATACGACCTGAAGGAAATAGTCTCCGCGGACAAGGATTTCGACAAAATCAAGTGGTTGGTGCGGCTCGACCCGAGGTCTGTGTCGCCACCATCTCGTTGAACTGGCTTCGGCATAATTTTTGGGTTTGTTCGTGTTCTGGATTATCGTAAGCCACTTGTTCCCTCCCTTGACTTGAATTCCCGCCGCATCCGCCGGAGTCTTCGCAACGAGAGCCATTTGCGGTATAGTGTGCAAAGAGAGGCTTGGGACAGATCGCGTTAGGTTCTATTCTGTTACACGCGGCAGCTTTTGTAACGGGCGCGTCCGCGGCGGGGTGCTGGCGTTACTGCTACGTCGTTATTTCCTTGCTGAGAATCTCGCAAGGAAGTACCTGAAGGAGGGCCAAGACGTGATTACCATTCGGAAATGGTTCCAGACGATATCGGAAGCCACCCAGGTGATTGAGATCGACATACGCCTAGCGGAGGAGTCAGCTAAGGCATCCATGGAGTTGGTGAAGAAGGCAAGAGACGAAGGCCTCAGGAAGCCGGGCTTTGGCGATGCGATAGTCCTGGCTACCGCGAGGGTCTGCAGGTCACAAGTTCTTACGGGCGACTCCCA
>VBPP01000302.1:0-3021 GCA_005877365.1 Nitrososphaerota archaeon | reverse complement strand
AAGCAGGAGACGGGGTAAACAGAGACCCATCAAAGGTATTTATGTCGAATACCAAGGGAAGAGGGATGTCACCATTCGGGCGAGTGAACTATGGCAGCTTCTCGCTGGCCTAAGGTAATCAGGTCGCTGATGCCTTCATATTTGCGGAGGAGTTCATGGCCCTTCTGGGTCGGCATGTAGATGCCAAAGCCATCGCTTCTGATGAGACCCTTCTCCTCGAGGAAGGCAAGGTACTCCTTGAGCTGGGCGTACGAAAGAAAGGCGTTGTACATGATTCGCGTCTTTGTGGCGCCGTTCATGGCTGCCTGTAGAATCATCCCGATTATGTCGGTCCTGCTCCGGTACTTCATCGACAGCTAGTACACTTTCCCATATATAAAAGGTCTAGAACAATTCTATAGCTTTCCCCCAAAGTTAATCTCTTTCTCGCCTTAATGGGATCTGGGTCGGTATGGGCGAGTTCGCAGGTACGCGATTCTTCGGTCTCTGAGAAATCAATCGAGGTAACCTTTTGTGAGGGTTCGACTCCCTTGAGGGAGTTGGCGCCGAGCCGGAGACGAGACGCGTACAGAGACGCAATCGAGAAGGTACGTTCGCAGCATTCCGGCTCAATCAAGCACGCGACCGCCACCGTGGAATGCCCCAGGTGCGGCACCAGGCAGGTGCTAACCGACGCCCCTGGGATGCGGGTCTGCCTCAAGTGCGGTTTCGAATTCGGACGGACGACGCAGGGCTAGCGCTTCCTAGTCATCGTTCACAAATCTCCATTCTACGGAGTGTCACACCATAGCTGCTCCCGCGGGAACCACACGCGAGGCTCTGGGCATTCATGGTGCTGGTCCTCGGATCCACATGGGTCCACTGAGCCGCGCAAACCTTGGCCCATCGGGAATAACGACAAGTGGTTTTCGAAGAAGAACAAGAAAGAAGGAGGGATCCATTAAGGTTGATGGAGAGACGATTGATTGGGGGCAGGAATTACCGGCGTTCCACGCCCAAGATGAATCCTGGGCAAAGGTCAGGAGGGAGGAGAGAATATGAGGTAGGTTTCGCTCTTTGTGCTTGTTAGCCCCGTGACCTCATTAACCTGCCATCGATGCTGAGGGCGTGGCTCCCGTGGATGAACAGGAGAAGACTTGCGCCGAATAAGGCGAAATCCTTTTGGAGACTGAGCGGATTTATCAGTTGTCCCGTCGTGGCGTTTATGAAGAACTCGATTATCCCCCAGAGTGCCACAAGTCGTACTCCTAGACCGATTATGAAGAGAATTGCTCCCAGGGTCTCAAGGGTTGTAGCAAAGAGGTACAGTGTGACAGCATTCTGCGTACCGAAGATTCCCAGCTGCGGCAGGCCTTTGACAAGATTCGCACCGTTCAGGGTTCCCGCAAGAAGGCTAGTCCAGCGGTTTCCAAATGCAAGAAAAATAGCTGCGAGCCAAGCGTAAGCGATCATGAGCCTCATAACCACAAAGGCGTACTCAACTCCCCTGTAGGGAGAACCAAAGAGAAAAGATCTTACTCGACCCCCGCCCCCGCCACCACCCGCGGCTGGCTTCTCCTCCAAGCTTGTCTGTCCACAAATATTAAGAATTCATCTATATTTATCTTTGTGTAAACGGACAGTAGACTCAATTGGAACACGGCAGGTTACTCTTGCTCTATGCCCATTACACTGGAGTTCGCCCACAGAGTTGGAGGTATTCTTGGGAAGGTTCCCAAGGGTGCCAAGATTACAGATACTATATGTGAGCCTAATCCGACCCGCGGCATTTCACAGCTGGTTCACTGCGCGGTCTGTTACGCTGCCAAGGGCGGCACTGGGAGCTGGTGGCGCTCGAACTCAAGTACCCAACAGGGGATTGTGGCATTTTGGACCTGGTTCGAATCCGTTACCAATGTGGCCCGGGATACTCTCAGATCCACTCAACTACAAGCAGAGTGGCAGTTCCCGCAGCCTTATTGTACGCGTTAATCCAGATGGGCCCAGGCATAAGTGGTGCGTTAAACGTAGACCCACCTTGACCAAAGAAAATCAGATAATACGTGCGACTAGAATCACACGCCGACTGTGAAGTTGCGCCATAGCAGACGACAATCGCAAGGTTGGTGTTTGATGCGCCAGAGATTTGCAGATAACCGGCATAGCTTGCCGTGAAATGTGTCACGCTGCTGACGGTGCTCTGCAAGCTCGAGACCTGTCCAGAAAGGGAAGTGAGTTGAGTTGCCATCGAATTGACGCTGGTGCTCAACGAGGCAATTGTTGCGTTTGCTGTCTGCAACCTTGACTGAACGGCATTTCTCGCGCTTATTTGATTCGTAATGTTCAGATTAAGGCTAGAGACCACTCCTTGGAGAGAAGACACCCTCGTGCTCAAGGAGGAGGCCTGTTCATTCAGGGATGTGATTGAGGTGGCTTCACTAGCAATCGTTGAGCTAGAAGCCTCGTAGTTGTAAACGAGAGCGCCGGCCAATAGAGCGGCAACTACGATTGAAGAGAGAAGGGGGAGCTTCGAGGGCGAAGCACTCGAGGTCAACGACGGCGGTTTTTCAAGTCACGCGATTTAAGCAATGTGCACCCTTGAGCCTCGTGATATATACTAACAACTGTCAAGCTTCGGTTCCTTCGTTACCGAACCTCCCGTGCGGAGACTTGAGTAGGCGGGTGTCATTCGTATGACTGTAGATGAACCGGCGGGTGTTCGATTCTGTCCCAAGGCTGAAATTAGCGCGCAAGTCCGCCCCACATAGTCAGGAGCTGGCGGCGAGCCCGGCCGACCGGCAAACCCACCCGAACGTGCAAAACTTGCAAGGCGCTGCGACCCACATCCATCATCCGACAAATTTTGCACGGCGGGGGCATGCGCAGGGGAGGCTGCCTTCACGACTACGCCGTTATTTCCTTGCTGAGAATCTCATAGACTCTCGGGCCGAACCTCTGTTCCACTAGCAGCAGGAGGTCCTCGTAGCCGTAGAAGACGTCCAAGAGGCTGATTCCGTTCCTATAGAGGAGCTCGGTGATTAG
>VBPP01000301.1 GCA_005877365.1 Nitrososphaerota archaeon | reverse complement strand
TCGACGACGCAGGCGTCAGTGCAGGTTATGGACCTGCAGACATTCGTGGTCTTTGAAACGCCCACTCCTCCGGAGAGCGAAGTCGGGGGACCTCTTTCTCCAGGCGCCGAAGTCGAGTACTGGTCGGTTATGGGCAGGAACAAGATAATGCGGATAAAGGGCGGAACCTGAGTCCGTTGGGTGCTCTATCTGTACGGTTGATCTCTTCATCGTGACCTCAGACGGCTCTTCCGATTTCCTTCATCTAGAGCGGTCCTGCAGAGTAGGAGAGCGAAATAAGTTTTCTCGATACCAGAGAGCTTGGTGTGCTTCTGCCGATTCGGCGCCAGCAAAGTTCTCTCAACACTTAAAGATAGGCGCTCAGACCGCTGCCTCGAAATGGAACGCGATGTCATCATTGGCATACTCCTGTTCGCCGTCGGCGGACTATTCATCGGGGGACTCTTCGCTATCATCGGATTCGCCCTAGTCGGTCTAGGTACTTATTACATCATTACGTCAGTGATCAAGAAGATATCTACCCCAGCAGCCCCAAAGCAGAGCCAGGCGTGAGATGGGGCCGGAGGCAGCTCACCTCATCCTCGCAAGCTTTCACCCACACAAGACTTTCATACTCGCTTTCTCGGGCTGTTCAAAACCGTTATCTGAAATAGAGCTGGCCAGGAGGGAGATTTGTGCGCGTCAAAAGGGGATTAGGAAAGACTCTGGCCGTTGTGTCCATCCTGCTAGTTGTCACCGCCTCAGCGACGGCTTACTCTTACTACCTCTTTCAGCAGCAGAGTACGCAGGTGAGCCAGCTGCAACAGTTGGTCTCCAACTTGGAGAGCAGAAATACCCAGCTGCAGCAGGAATTGAATTCCGGAGTCACGCCGAACAACGCGTCCGTGCTGAGTCTCGACCCAGTCTCGATATACCGAAGCGCGAACAGAAGCATCGTCACGATACAGGGGGTTCAGGTGACCACGGTCAACACTTTCTTCGGCCCGCAGCAGAGCCTCCAGGTCGTTCTTGGTTCTGGTTTCGTCGTCCGGGACACGGGCTCATACTATATCGTTACCAACTTTCACGTCCTGTCGGGTGATACGAACCTCACTGTGACGTTCTGGAACGGCAACTCGTACGTAGGAAACGTCGTGGGTACGGACCCGTACAGCGACCTTGGCGTCGTCTCGGTGACCGCACCTCCCTCCCAGCTATTCCCGATACAGATTGCGTCTTCCTCGTCACTGCAGGTTGGACAACCTGTCGTCGCAATTGGAAACCCGTTCGGGCTTGCCGGCTCGATGACTTTTGGAATAATCAGTCAGGTTGGAAGGACAATTCAGGACCCGGTTGCCGGAAACTTCTCGATTGCGAGCGCGATTCAGTTCAGCGCTCCGATAAACCCTGGCAACTCTGGCGGAGCCCTTTTGAACAGCAGGGGGGAGGTCGTGGGTATTACGACCGCTGTCGTTAATGGGGCGCAAGGCGTCGGGTTCGCGATTCCGTCGGACACAATAGTTCGTGAGCTCCCCTCCCTAATCACCACCGGCAAGTACAATCTGCATCCTTATCTTGGAATTGGGAGTGCGGATATGAGTTACGCCCTTGCTCAGAAGCAAGGTACGAACGTTACCTATGGCGCCCTAATCGAGCAGGTCGTACCAGGAGGTCCCGCGAGTCGCGCGGGCCTGAGGGCCGGAAACACGATGGTAGCCCTCGAGGGAACACAGTACGTTATTGGGGGGGATATCATCGTCTCCCTCAACAGGACGAAGATAGTCAACACAGATGCGCTCTCGACCTACCTAGAGGGGCATGCGCTTGCGGGCCAGACAATTCAGGTGGGCATCATACGGGGCGGGAGTTTCCAGACCGTGAGCGTGGTGCTCGGGACGAGGCCTCCGCCACCCTCCTCTTGAACCGCTACTTCGGAATCAGTCTCGCCTTAGTTATCTCAAGATAGCCGGAGTCGCCCCTCCAGTGCTTCGTGGACTCCTGTACTTCCATACGCTTCGTGAAGATGGGGCAGTCTAGGACGAGGGTTTCGCCCTCCCCTCCCTCCAGCCCCGCGTGTACCCCGTACTTCGAGTGTAGATCGAGCAGCTCGTCAACTGCTTTGTGGTCGAGGACACGTCCCAGCCATCCCTCGTTGAAGCCAAGCGCTGAGACGCTCGTCACGATGACCCGGAAGCCACTCTTGAGCAGGCTTCTGAGGTGGGTCTCTGGGTCGATGTGCCAGAGGGGCGAGATACTTTCCAGTGCCAACTCGTCACAGATTCTGTCGATCCTAGACTTCTGATAGACGCTGGCAAGAGCCCCGGTGTACAGACCTTCGATCCGGTATCTTTCTTTCGCCAGGGAGAGGGCCT
>VBPP01000300.1 GCA_005877365.1 Nitrososphaerota archaeon | reverse complement strand
GTCCTGGAACCCGCCGCGTTCGTTCCCGTAGCGACGACTGTTCTTGCTCCGAGCCGCGAATCCAGCGCGTCGAAGGAATTGGCGGAGGAGCTCGCGACGGGCCGAAGGACGGAGCCGGAGTTGGCCTGTATGGGAGACGCTATGTCGATCACGCCTGTTTCGGTTGTCGCTCCGAGCTTGAGAGTCACAGTGAAGATCCTCTGGTCCTTGAAGGGTGACGACCTGTCTTGAATCGCCGCTCCGGAGACGGTCGCCCCGAAAACGGTGCCGAGGAAAGCCGCGTTTGTCGTGTTGCCCTCGGCGAGCAGGATTGAGAGTTGGCCGCCCTGATAGCGGGCCCTGATCGACTGCACCTCCCCCTGGGTGAGCTGGAGGTCTGCGCCGAGCAGCATGAAGACCGATTTCCCGTTTAAGAGGAGACGCTGCTCGGTCTGGGTGTCGTTCAACAGGACGACGTGGTGACCCGACTGCTTCAGGAAGGAGAGGAACTGCGAGGCGCCTCCCTGAGACGTCTCGCTCGGGCTTGTCGTTCCGATGCCGCTCCCCGCCTCTACCCCGATTGTCGAGGGAGAGTAGATTACTGCTATGAGCGCGACGAAACCCATGACATAGATGAAGGACCGAAGCTTCAAGGGGTCTTCTCTACCGACTCCCCTTCGCGCTCCGCCAGGGTTGCGTCGCTCGGGGTTACCTCCCTCCCGGAGAAGACCGCCTTCTCGTAGAGAGACGAGATGGTCTCTATATGTTCGCCCTCCGCCCTTTCAGAGCACTTCGAAGAGAACTCCCTGTGCGTCTCGTGCCTGAACTTCGGGACGCCCCTCCCCCTCATCAGCCTGACCGACTTGCGGAAGATGGCGATGATCCTCTCCTTCGGGGTGTTCGGGACGAGGCCGAGGTCTGGCTCGAGCTCTCCAACTTCACCCGCGGCCGGAACTTTCTGCGAGCCGAGAAGTCTTCCGAATCTGTTCCGCGAGAGGAAGACTCCGATGATCGCGGCGGCGACCAGAAGGGGAAACGCGAAATCGGCCGGGTTCAATGCCGGCAGGGAGACGCCGCCACCCGCCGAACCGAAGGTCGGTGTCGATATCGCCGGAAGGCCAAGCTTGTTCAGGTTGATCCCCGGCGGAGTGATAGGGGGGATGCCTTTCTGCCCCTGTGGAACCTGCGTCGGCTGTCCAGCCTCCCCGAGGAGACTGCTAGCTAACGTGGGGTCGACATACTGCAGAAGGTTCGCCAGGGTATTCAGGTCGACGGGGATCCGCGACGGGCTCTCGTTGCGGAGGTTCGAGGGGACACCGTTCGGGGTCGGGTTGTTCGCTCCCAGGAGCGCGGAGAGGAGTTGAGGGTCGACCGTGAGGCCGTTCTTTCCCGCGCTGATGCTCTGCAGGAGTGCCTTCATCGATGCAGACATGCTCGGATTGTTGGAATCAGCCTTGAGCTGCAAGATCGTTGAGGAGGCTGCCGCGTTATTTCCGCTGCTCACCTGAGAATTCAATTGCTGCAGCAGTTGCTGGATGCTCGAATCGTTCGTGCCCTGACCGAGCGCCGTGAGGGCCGAAGCGACCTGCTCCGGGGTCAGGGTCGGATTTGGGGTGAGGTTCCCTGAGTTCGTATCGTCTGCGGCGA
>VBPP01000284.1 GCA_005877365.1 Nitrososphaerota archaeon | reverse complement strand
CTTCTTGGGAAACCTGCTTGCCTCCAGAGATTCGGAGACCGTCATACTGGCGAAGTCAGAAGACTCCATTCTTCTCGTCAACGTCGACCCGGCGAAACGATTCACTTCGGCCACGAAGGATTTCCATTCAATCGTACTCCTCTCTGCCACAATCAGCCCCTGCAACCTCTTCATCAAGTCAATAGGCATCGAGGAGTCTCGCGCCGTAGTCTACAGAGTGGAAGAAAATTTGCCAATCACCGTCAGAACGGTCCTGGACACGGGCGTAACCACACGATACAGATTGCGGAATCAAGAGATGTATCGGAAGATCGCCAGAAAGATAATCACCATCGCCACCTCTGTCAGGGGAAGCATCGGCGTCTTCGTACCTTCGTACTCCCTACTCCAATCTCTCATCCCTGAGCTCACGGCCATGGCATCCGAGATAGAAACGATGGTTGAGAGGAGGGGCCTCTCAAATCAGGAAGCATCACAGCTCATAGACGAATTCAAGTCCAGGGGGAGGTCGGTTCTGGTTGGAGTGCAAGGAGGAAGGTTCTCCGAAGGGGAGGACTTCAAGGGAGACCTCATGGACGCGTCCGTGATAGTCGGTCTCTCACTCCCGCCCCCCTCCCCAGCGCTTTACGCCGAGTACAGTTATCTGAAGAGGAGCGGCCCCAACGATTCGTACGTTACGATCTCACTTCTCCCCGCACTAAGGAAGGCGTTTCAGGCGGCTGGGAGGCACCTGCGGAACCCAGGGAAGAGGGGCATGGTATTCTTGCTAGATTCCAGGTTCGCGAGCCGGGCAGTACTGGAGTTGACGCCCTCCTGGCTGACGCAGGACATGGTAACCGGCGACTATAGCGACGAAGAGCTTGAGAAGATGACGAAAGAGTTCTTCAGGTAGTCATGTAGCCCTGTACGGCGCGCCCTTCCGGAAGGCTATCCTCGCCGCCGCACTCTGGTCTTTGGGGAGGCTCCCGAACCTGACGTTCCTCGCGGAGGTCCCCTCTTCGTTCACAATTTCTATGCTCACGCCAGTCAGGGTTCGCCCAATGTCCGAAGCGAGCTTGCTCGCTAGTTCACGCGACCCGTTCCCTATCTTCACAATGCAGCGACTGTTTGGTACCCTGCGGACGAGACCAAAGATTGTCTTGTAGAGGCTCGCTCTTGAGTTGAACGTGTGAAAACCAAGTCCCGCACCTGCGTAGAAGACGGCCAAACCGATTCTTGACCCTGGGTCGATACCGATCACAAGCTCACGACCTGCCCCATCCACTCTTGCCAGAACCTGGGCCTTCATGACCAACGGGTTCTCGTCCAGGTCTTCTATCGCAATCGCGTCTTCGCCAGCGAATCTTCCCGCCTCTTGTCTCGTCGTCAGAACTATGTCACAGTCTTCAATACCCGCTTCGCCGGGGACGACACTGCGGAAATTCATGCGCGCCCTCCGAAGTCTAGACGTGATCAGGTAGTACGCCCGGCTACTGTCAGTCGCAACGCAGAGCTGTCCCATTCCACAGTCCTTATCTTCTTTTTCTGCCGACCCGACTGACGACAGCTACTAATGAGTCTTCCCACCCAGAGAGAGGCGGAGGCCTTCCTGACTCCTCTCAGGGCGAAGTCCACCGTCTTTCTCTTGGACAACAGAACGACCGACCTACTATTTTCACGCTTTCTTCTGAGCTGCCTCGTGAGAACAAGGAATGAGGCTCTAGTCGCAGACATCAACGCATTCTACAGTTCTAACGCTCAGAGAATCGCACCGGAATCCGACGCACTCCAAAATATCAGCCTCTCTCTGCCGCCGCCGGGTTTCGCCGTCGAGCCCTGGCTCATCGATTTCTTGATTGGCGCCGCCGATGCGGCGGTCGTAGTCTTGGACGACCTCAACACGCTGTATCATCTACTATCATTCGACGGGTCGAAACGGGCGGGAAACAGGATCAGCTTTCTGATGGCCCTCACCTCCTTTCTCGCTCGGACGAGGCTGCAGACCATTATCTCGAAGGTCTATGCGCGTAACAGACCAATCCAGAATAGCAGGCGTGGAGCAAGGTCCCTCGACAGACTGGGGGACCTCGGGGTAGCGGTCGAATACGAAGCCAGCGAGCTTACTTTCGCCTGTAAGAATGGGAGCGGATGGAGGGGGAACGGCACCTTCTCGGTGAGAGTTAACCCTTAGAATTGTAGACGTAGATCCCTATGTACATCCCGGTTGCTATGAGCATCAAAGCCAGAATCAAGTAAAAGTTCGCCATTCGAGGTTTCGTTGTTTGCCTACCACTCAGGTACGCCACGTAAATTCCCGATGCACCAAGCAAGACTGCGAATGCGTTTATCACCGTCTCAGAAATTGACTGGAAACCCCTCTGGGGAAAGATTACGTAACGCTGGTCGACAGGCTGGACAGCTGCATTAACGAGGCCCGCGGAGAAGGCGATTATCCCGAGAAGGTAGAGAACCTGTATCCACCTCCCCTTGGCCTGCCACAGAAAACCCAGTCCACGGGTGAGGCTCCTTCTGACGACACCGGATACCTGGTTGTAGCTGGATTCGAGAGCCTTCTTGATCATTCATCTATGCCTCCCAACTCTACCAAGTCTTTCACCCATTCGCCCGTTTCCGCGCGGCCTTTAATCCTATTCACGCTCTCTCTTCCAGCCGTAGCGAGACTCATCGTAGAAAGGCGGGCGTGTCACCTCGGCCGGTGCGGTGGAGTCCCTCACCTTGACCTCGACTGGAGTTCTAGGCTCAGAGTAATCTATTGCGAGGTAACAGAGCGCTATCCCCCGCCTGATCAGGGGTGAGAATGTTCCGCTTGTCACCCTCCCCACCTGCTCTCCGCTTCCGTTGAGAATCTCGAATCCGGGTCGGGGTACCTTTTCGCTCAGCACGACCCCCCGTCTTATCCTGCTCTCCTTCTGGCGGCTGATTTCTTCCAGAGCGCTTCTACCGACGAAATCTGGCTTGTCCATCGCAACCACCCAAGAGAGGTCTGCCTCGAACGGGTTGGTGTTCTCGTCTAGTTCTTGTCCGTAAAGAGGATAACCCGCCTCTATTCTCAGGGAATCTCTGGCTCCGAGTCCGCAGGGCGTAGCTCTCCCCGCCAGATCGTTCCAGGTCTTGAGGGCGAAATGGGGCGTCTCTACCCCGGAGTCGAGAATGATCATCTCGAACCCGTCCTCCCCCGTGTACCCCGTCCTCGAGATTAGACAGCGGTGACCCGAGGTCGTGTACGGGAGGAACCGGAAACGGTTCAGCTCCTCGAGGTTGACGGAAACCGCCTCCTTGAGCGCCCTCTTCGCCTCGGGGCCCTGTATCGCTATCATCGTCGATTGCGAAGTTATTCCTGATACCCCAACCCGGTACTCCTTGGCTCGCCTCGTGACGTGCTCGAGGTCCTTCGATGTGTTCACGGCGTTGACGACGAGAAGGTAATCGTTGGCAGCGTTCTTGAGAACGATCAGGTCGTCCTCAATCCCCCCTCTCTCGTTGAGAAGAAGGGTGTAGAACGATTTCCCGGGTGGTTGGAGCGCTGCTCGGGTAGGAATCATATGGTCGAGGAACTCGTCTGAGTCTGGGCCGTTGAGCAGAATCCGTCCCATGTGAGAGACATCGAAGATGCCTACCCTGTTCCGCACCGCGAGGTGCTCTTCAGAGATGCTCGTGTACCACAGGGGCATCTCGAAACCGGCGAATTCCGTGATCCTGCTCTTCTCTCTGTGATACTGGTAGAGTGGGGTCTCTTTCAAGTGAGCGGTCTTTGGTGAGCTGAGTACTCTTTATTTAAGCGGGGGAGCGTTTTGAACTCCGCTTGATCTCGCTCGCTCCGGTGCGGACGCCAAGGATGAATTCGGAGTTCGACCTGCCAGCCCTGACCGACGGACTCGTCGGAGACGACCTTAGAGATGGTGACGTCCTCGTCGTATCGAGCAAGTTCGTGGCGATCTCCGAAGGAAGGATCGTTTCGCTCTCCTCAGTCCTGCCAAGGGCTGAAGCGAGGGAAGTTGCGGCGAAGTATGGTTTCTCCCCCCAGTTGTGCGAACTCATTCTTCGGGAGTCGGACGAGGTAATCGGGGGTGTCCCGGGCTTCGTCCTCGCTGTAAAAAGCGGTCTGCTTACTCCGAATGCGGGGATCGACAAGTCGAATATAGAGCATGGAAGGGTCGTCCTCTACCCGCGAAGCCCCCATCAGTCGGCAGAATTCTTACGCGAGGCGCTGAAGTTCAGACGCGGCACTGTCCTGGGGGTCGTGATCTCGGACAGCAGGTTGATGCCGATGAGAAGGGGCACAGTCGGCGTGGCGCTGGCGTGCTCCGGTCTCGAAGGGATACTCGACCTGCGCGGGAAGGGCGACCTCTTCGGGAACATACTGCGTGTGACGTCTCAGGCAATCGCGGACGACCTGAGTTCGGCGGCGCA
>VBPP01000283.1 GCA_005877365.1 Nitrososphaerota archaeon | reverse complement strand
ATCTTCCGAGTTTAGTCAAGGCATACGAGACTATCAACGGCAGGACGGCCGTCGCCTCCGCGTAGAGCGTTGCGGTCTTGGCACTCTCCTTCACCTTTCCCCAAGAGATGGCTTCTCGAACCTGCGCACCGCTCAGCGAGCCGTCGTATTCAGCCGCGGTCGTGATGTAGCACGCATAGTCGAGGCCCCCCTTGAAGAGGTTCCACCACAGGACGTGGTGCTTGCTTATGCCGCCGCCGATGATCACCGCGCCGGTGCGCTTGGACCCGTAGACGAGGTCAGAGAGGTCGTTCTGGTCCTGGATGACATCTATCCTGAAGTCCCTGTGCTGTTGTGCGAAGAGCCAGAGCTGGCTCCCCACCGCGCCGTCCATGATTCCGGGGACAAAGACCGGGACTTTCTTCCTGCTCGCAGCGCACAGAAGAGAGTCGTTCGAATCGAGCACCTCTCCCAACTCTCGACAGAGTTCACGGCTGCTGAGGCTCCTCCTTCCTCCAGAATACAGGCGGGAGAGGAAGGGCTGGACCTTTCTTTCTATCAGGGGGCCGTAGTTGTCGAGCGGGAGGAGGAGGTTACCCAGCCTGTGATACCCCTCCCTGTGCAGCTTCCTGTCGTCCATCTGGAAGTCTCCGTGATAGTAGGCAGCATACGTCCTGGCGACATCGTGGTCGAGCGTTCCGCAGGTGGTCACTATGACATCGACGAGTCCCTTATTCACCATCTCCACGAGGACTCCGCGAAGACCCGTCGCAACGGGTGCGGCGGGGAAGGAGAGAAACTTCGTGCAGTGTGAGTCGCGACTCATCGCGACAACTATTCGCGCCACCTCGGAGAGGCTCTTCGCCATGAAGCCTCCAGCCTCGTTTTTCACTTTCATCAACCCCACCCTCTCCACTCCCAAACCGTCCCATCCAACAGAGAGAATTGTAGCCGCACCAGACTGCCATGTCAGAGCCAGAAGATTTGCCGAGTCGAAGAGGAGGAGGGGGCGGCCATGCTCTCCTCTTCGTCGTCGTCGATATACCTGGAGAAGTGCAGTGAATGCTCGGGGCAGATCATAGACGCTGGAGACGAGTTCGTCTGCCAGTCCTGTGGGATGGTGACAGCGAAGGAGGTTCTAGAGGGTCGCGAACGAAAGATGCCACAGGCTCTCGATTACACGCCTCACGCCCTGGGTGGTTTTCTGGGACCACCCGAGCAGGAGTACGAGGAGCAGCAGTCCCCCCCTACTCCCCCCGCCTTCCCGGACGCCTCTTCCAGCTTCAAGTATCTCAAGCTGGTCTCGGACTTCGTCGGCAAGGGAGAGAGCTGCGTGTACTCTTGTGCCAAGATGATAGAGAGGGTCTGCGAGAAGCTCAGCACTCCGAAGATCGTCGTCAGCCAGTCGATGGTCATAGCGAACAAGGTCTTTGAGCTGAGGAAGAGAAACGAGATAACGGTGGCTGCGATCTCGGCCTACTCTATAATCACCGCGTGCAAGATAGAGGGCATCACCTCGGTCGGGGTCAAGGAAGTGGTGGAGGCTCACAGGGCGCTGGGGAGGAGAGTGAAAGCGACTGCATTGATTCAGATCTCCCTCGATTCGCCGATCAAGACGCGGGCGAGAAGGGCAGAGGATTACCTGACCAGGGTGATCGCACACCTGTCGTCCAACTCAGGGCTGAGGAGAAAGCTCGGGGAGCACATGATGAGCGAGACGGTCTACTACAACAAGCTGTACAAGGTGGCCCGCGAAGCGCTCGGCATAGTAGAAAGAGAGGCGATGGGAGGGCACAGTCCGTGCGGACTGGCCGCGAGTGCGGTCTACGCTGCCGAGGTGGCCTTGGCGCAGTCGGATTCAAGAATACGATTCCTCTCACAGAGAGAGGTAGCCGAGTGCATCGGGGTGGCGGAGTACACGGTCAGGGAGCAGTATGGCGAGGTCTTCAGACCTGTAGGGAGGGAGTTGAAGGACGCGATCAGGCGAGAAGAGAGCCTCCCTCAGAGACTCGCCACGTGAAGTCACCCGAGACCCCGGGTACACCGTACTGAGAGACGACGACCTCGTAACTTATTGTGGGGCAGTGGACGCCCCATCTATCCATCGACGACGATGATATCGAGAGGGTCAGCCCCGCCTCGCGGGCCAGCGCGCTGTAACGGCGGTCAGCCTCAGCGATTGCCCCTAAGATCGAGGGGGTGGCGCACGCGCCGGGTGTCCGTTTGAGCCCCTGGACCTTCGAGCGAAGGTAGCCCACTGCTGAAAGACACGTCGCGATCGACTCGTCGTAGAGTATGGGAAGATGGAGGTAGTGAACCTCAGCCTTGTGGTACTGGACCAGGGAGGTAGAGAAACCGAGGTCGACCGTGAGGGCGAAGTTCAGGTACCCAGAAACGAAGCCCGTGAACGGGGTGAGAAGGGTGAGATTGTCGCTCTGACCCCCGCTCCGGGTCACGGTTCCCCTCGCGTTCGCCGCGATGCCCCCGAAATTGCTCGAAAGCGCAATCGAGCGGAGAGCGGGCATGGCTCCGAGAGGGTCTGAGCACGGATGGCCGCTCGCCTCGAGAACAGACTGAGAGGTGCGGAGAAGGGAAAGCGCGACCAGTCCCTTCGCCAACTCTGCTTCTGTTGCTACTGCCTTGGCCTCGTCGGAGACCGCGTGAAGGACGACACCTTGTTCTTGGCTTTCGTAGAGTGCGACGTTCGAGGCCACAAGAGTCCCGAAGATGACAAGAGAACTTATCGTGGCGGCTATCGCTTTGCGTCTGGTACCCATGCCTCCAAATTCAGCTCCGAGTCTACCATCGCGAAGGATATGTTAGAGTAAGCATAATGCGCCCCGGTATTCGGGAGGCATCCGTCGCCGCCGATGCGCGCGTTCAGTATTACCGAAGAGCCGTACTCTGCGAGCCTGTCACAGATCGCGCGGAGGGACGAGGTGGTAATCCAGACCAGCCCGACGGATCGGACGAAGCCGAGGATCGCGTCGCGCGTGTTGGACCTCCGGGCCAGTTCGGCTGACTGCTCCCTTGGGAGGGCGGGGTTCATCGTTGCGAGGAGGGCGATCGAAAGGATCGCGACACGACATAGAGGATTCCAATCTCGAGGTACAATTCAACTGACCCCTTTCTCGACAATTCTCAGTTCCCCGCCAGAGAGACTCGCAAGATAGGTTACGTCCGTTTGGAGTGAATATGGCGGACTCCACCAAGAGAGATTCCGTTTGACCACTACGGAGGAAGACGATACCCTGACCTCGTGGCCCTCGACCCGGACACTTAGGTTGGCCAGCCCGCTGTGGTAGCGGAGGGTGACGGTAAGACCGGGAACGAGGGAGTTGAGAGTGGCGGAGATTCCGTCGAGCAGCGACTCGACCTGACTTCGTGTCGCCGCCTGTGCCTCCATCGAGACTGGAACGGAGGCCATCGATAGGAAGGCACCCGAGGCAACCAGGTAGAGCG
>VBPP01000312.1 GCA_005877365.1 Nitrososphaerota archaeon | reverse complement strand
CCGTCACCGTCCAGTCTCTTCATCCCACCCGCTCGAACCTTGTGTCCCATGTGCTCCCCCGTTATCGGAAACTCGCCCGGCTTCTGAAGGAAGTTCGGGTCGATTGGTCTTGTCTTATAGCCGACTTCTCGCGTCAAGAGGTTGACAAATTCGCCGCGAATAGCCCCGATATAAATTTACTCAATTCGCGCGGCCAAACCGCCCGATTGCGCTCGAGACCTGCTCGCCAAGGGGTCAGGCCTCACAGCGGGCAGGCTCCTCAACCACCATCATCAGCCCAGAACCTCGAATTTTCCGCTCTCCCTCACCTTGTACACAGTGATGGGCTTGATGGTGAAGATCCCCACCTCCGCAACCCCCGGGAGGTTCTTCACCCTCCCCTCCAGGGCGGCGGGCTCGTCGATGGGAGCGAAACTCGTGTCCAGAATCAAGTTCCCATTCTCTGTGAAGTGGAACCACTTCGACCGGTACCTTCACCCCGCCCGCGCACAGCTTGGGTGCGAACTTCTCCTCCCCCGCGACGACCGCGACCTTCTTCGCGCTGCTCATCAACACCTTCTCCCTTAGGAGCGCCCCTCCCCCTCCCTTGATGAGGTTCAGCCTACTGTCGACCTGGTCGGCTCCGTCGATGACCAAATCAACCGACCCCATGAAAGGGACGATGGATATCCCGCTCTCTGTGGCGACCATCTCGATCTGGGTTGAAGTGGGAACCCCGCGTACGGCCACCCCCTTCTTGGCGAGTAACGGGGAGAGCTCCTCCAGGAGCCGGGCGACGGTAGAACCACTCCCCAACCCAAGGAGGGTCCCGTCGTCTATTGAACGGGCGACCCTTTCAGCCACGCCCCTCAGTCCAGGGCGGAGTTTCTCCATCAGGCCTTTTCCTGCTTCTTCTCTAAGTCGATCTGCTCCAGCTTCGTGAGGGCCTCCATCACCTCGTCGCGGATCGCCTTCACCCTCCTTTCCGCCTCGGACACCTCTGGTCTCGCCGTCTTCCTTTCGATCACCTTCTCGAGGTCATCGGCGCGCTCGACTCGCCTTACCTGCGCCTCCCTCGTCCTCTCCAGCTCAGGTGCCGCTGAGGGAGCCAGCCTCTCCTTGGCCTGCTCGAGCCTCGCCTCGATGTTCTGTACCTTATCCCTGAAGAGGGACATCAGGTCGTCCCTCAACCTCTCGAGTTCCCCGACCTCGACGACGAGCTCCACGTCCTTGAGTTTCGACTCGAACGATTTTATCTGCCCGGTGTACCTCTTCGTGATCATCTCCCTCTCCTCCTTCGTTATCCTCCCCTCAGTCTCCGCCTCGTAGAGCTTCATCAGCGCCGAAGAGAGAAGGTCTCTCTCGAGAACTATCGTTCTCATCTCCCTCCTCGACCTCTCCAGCTCGACCAATGAGAACGTGGCGGTCTTCAGCCTTCCTCCTTCGTCCCGCGTAAGAGCCTTCGCGGGCTTGGGCTTCGAGTAGAATACATAGTATGAGGCTCCGACTCCGACTAGCCCGCCTCCTAGGCCCGCAAGAAGAACTGTCAACGGGTCGGCCAAGGGAACGCTCTCGGTACTCGAGGCTTGGAGTTATTAGGTTTCGGGTCGTGCGCTCGCGCAGACCAACGACTAGCTAGGTGGCGGGGAGATCATGATGATGTTGTCTCCCCTTACGATGAGGGTTCCCAGAGAGTTCGACTTCCCATCCTCGTTGACCTCCTCCGCCCTCTCGAGGGAGAGGTTCATGTGCTGGTCGAACCCTTGCAGGACACCCCGGATGACCTTTCCGCCCTTCAGCTTGATTAGAACGACCTTTCCGAGGCTCTCGTCCAGGACCTTCACCGCCATGTCGACGGACAAACCGACGTCTCTCTTTCTTGCGTCTTGTGGCGTTTATTTAAGTGTGAGATGTCCCGACGGTGATGAAGAGATGGGTCCTCTCCCACCGCGACTCGCAGGAGACGATCGATAAGATCAGAGAAAAGCTCTCCGTCAGCCTCGACCTCCCCCGCTCTGCCCAGGTCTCGGCCGCCGAACCGAGCGAGGGTGTTATCTTCGTGAACCTCGACAAGAGGTACACCTTCATCGAGACCCAGGAGGAGACGGTACCGTTTCTCGGGTCGCAGGAGACTCTCGGACTCTTCCCCTCCGCCCGGGTGGACGAGGGCGCGATAAAGTTCGTCCTGAACGGGGCCGATGTGATGAGGCCCGGGATACGTACCTTTGACGAGTGGGGGGAGGCTGGTAGACTCGTGGTCGTCAGGGAGGAGAAGAAGGGGAGGGGTATATCGGTGGGGAGATCACTGCTCAGCAGCTCCGAGATGGCGCGGGTGCAGAAGGGACCATCCCTCAAGAACCTGCACTACGTCGGTGATAGGTTCTGGAACCTCTACAAGCTGGTGTAGGTTTCCCGAGTCTCCGCGGCCGATACGCGCTCGTCTAGCTTTAATAACAGGGGAGGTACGCATCGAAAAGTAGGTAAGAATTGTCGTCGGGGGCCGTTGAAGAGGAGGTGAAGAGCCTCGAGGGGAGGGGAGCCGGCATCCTGCTCAAGGCCCTCGCGCTCAGGTCGATAGACGAGATCCCGAAGATCCAGGAGGATGTAACCAAGAAGACGATAATCATCCTCAAGGTCACCCCGCTGGCGCAGAAGAGCGTCGACGAACTGAAGTCCTCCGTCGAGCAGCTCTACGAATTTGCGACCGCGATCGGGGGAGACATCGCGAGGCTGGGCGACGAGCGCGTGGTGATAACCCCCCCCGGCGTAAAGATATGGCGTGGCCTCCAGTAGTGCCGGCAAGACGATTTACTAGAAACGTTAAATAAGCAAAGGGATTCCCTCCAAATTACCGTTCAGGTATCTGCGTGGTCTAACTGAAGAGGGGTGTCAATAGGTTGGATAGAAAAGAAATCCCGGGTTCCCTAGTGTACCATGGGACCACGACCGTGGGGCTCGTTAGACGAGAACATAGCGATGACAATCTCCGGGGTAGTCGCCGATGCCCAGAGCATCGTTGACACCCTGAAGTACTACACGAGCGCATACAGAATCGAGAAGACGCGCAAGATGCCGGTGAAGTCGGCCGCGCGCCTCGTCTCGAACGTCCTATTCGCATCCAGACTCTACCCCTACATCGCTGACGTTCTCGTGGGTGGGGTGGACAAGTCGGGTGGCTCGATGTACAACATCGATTTCTTCGGGTCGGTGAGTCAGGAACACGTCGTCGCGACGGGTAGCGGCTCTCCCGTGGCCTACGGAATCTTGGAAGCAGAGTTCAAGGAAGGGATGCCCACCTCGAGGGGATACCCCCTAGCCGCGAAGGCGATACTCGGGGCGATGAGGCGGAACGTTGCGACAGGTGACCACTTCGACGTCGCCGTCATCGACAAGGGCGGGTACAGGGAGGTCACGGAGCAGGAGAAGGAGAAGCTCTTGTCTCAGTTTTCGGGACATAATTAGAGTTTGGCACAGAAGGCAAATCAGGTCAACCTGATGAGCACGATTCTGAACAACATCCCAGCGGAGGCTCAGATCACGAGGATAGAGTACGAAGGGCCTCGGATCGCTCTCTACACCAAGAATCCCAACTACCTGCAGAAGAA
>VBPP01000311.1 GCA_005877365.1 Nitrososphaerota archaeon | reverse complement strand
AGTGCCCGACTCCTTGCTCTCCCTCACCCTCTGGTTCACCCTGAGTATGTCGACGATCTTGTGGGTGAGGTCGTCCTCCGACCGGATTCCCGACTCGAGGGTAATCGAGGGCCTGACCGCGAGAGGGGGAACGGGGAGAACCTGGAGGACGAACCACTCCGGTCTCGCCGCGGCGGGGTTGAAGCCGAGGAGCCCGAGGTCGTCGTTCGTTATCCTCTCCAGCCTCTCTCTTATCGCCACGGGAAGGAGCCTCGTGGCGCCTCCCTCCTCGGTTATCTCGTGGAAGATCGTAGGCTTGGTAAACTCGATCTGGTACTGCTGCTTCCCACAGTGAGG
>VBPP01000310.1 GCA_005877365.1 Nitrososphaerota archaeon | reverse complement strand
CGTCCCCAGCCTGTTGTCCATGAGGCCGCCCTGGACCGGCATCCCGTCCTCGTCGTAAGTCTCCGGCTGAGTTATCTCTGCGACCGAGTATTTCCTTATCTCGTTCGGTGAGAAGAGAGCGAACTTGATCCCCCCTATCGTCTTGAGAGCCTGCTCCATCGCCATCTCTTCACACCTTGTCCTTCAGCTGAAGTCTCGGCGCGATGTTGAGGCTGACCATCTCCTGGAGGAGTAGCTTGAAGGCGTAAGCCACGACGACAGTCGAAATCTTCGCCTGGTCTCCGTCTATCTTGCATGTGTACTTGCGCTGCTTCGCGTCGTAGTAGGCGATTAGACCGCACTTCTCACAGACGTATATCTCGGTCTTGTCCGCCTCGTCGAGAAGCCTGTCCTTGAGGACCATCGAAGCGCCGTAGGCGATGAGGCAGTCCCTCTCCATCTCTCCGAACCTGAGACCCCCTCCCCTCGCCCTCCCCTCCGTCGGCTGCTTGGTGAGCATCTGGACCTGCCCCCTCTCTCTCCCAGTCGGCTCGAATCCCCTTTCGTTGAGCGTCTTCTCGAGCTGGTCGATATTCTCTCCCGCGAAGGCCGAGCCGTCGACGGCTGTCCCCCTCAGGGCGCCGGCCTTCCCCGCGATCGACTCGATGAACTGCCCCACGGTCATCCTCGAGGGGAAGGCGTGCGGGTTGATAATGACGTCCGGGACGATGCCCTCCTCGGTGTAGGGCATATCCTCCTGAGGGACGACGAGGCCGATTACGCCCTTCTGCCCGTGCCTCGAGGCGAACTTGTCCCCAATCTCGGGGATTCGCATGTCCCTAACTCTCACCTTGAACATCCTCCCACCTTCGACGTTCTCGGTCATGAAGACGGAGTCGACGACGCCGGCCTCGGAGGGCCTGACCGCGACCGAGGTGTCTCGCCTATAGGGCCCCTTGATCTCGAACTCCTTGTACTCTTCCATGAACCTCGGGGGGCTTGTCCTCCCTATCACGACGTCCCCTCCCTGGACCTGGGACTCGTGGGAGACGACGCCGTCGCCCTCGAGCAGCCTGTAGAACTTCTCCCCTCTGTACCCCCTGATGTTCGACTCAGGGGACGGAACCTCGAAGGTGTCCCTCATCCCTCCCAGGTATTGTTTGGCCTCCCCCTCGTACAGCCTGTAGAAGAATGACCTCGCGAGACCGCGCTCTATCGAGGACCTGTTCATGATTATCGCGTCCTCGATGTTGTACCCCTCGAATGAGAGGACGGCGACGACGCAATTCTGCCCCAGGGGCCTCTCGTCTATCTTGAGGAGGTCGAGCGTCTTGGTCCTGACGACCGGGGCCTGAGGACTGACAAGCAGGTGCTGTCTAACGTGCGGGGAGATGGGGTAGGTCGGGGAGGAGAAGCCGAGCGACTGCTTCGCCATCGCCGACTCGTAGGTGTTCCTAGGAGACTGGTTGTGCTCCGGGTACGGGATTATCGAGGCTGCGATTCCGAACATCGCCGCGGGGAAGAGCTCGAGATGAGTGTGTTTCGTGCTGACGTCGTCTGAGTTCATCGCCACTAAGCAGTTCTCCTCCTCGTTCGCGTCGATCAGCTCGACGACGCCGAGCTCGACTAGGTCTCTCCAGGACTGTTGCCCCAGGGAGACCTTCTCGATGATCTCGGGCGTTAGCAGGGGCTTGCCGTTCTCGACGACGATGAGAGGTCTCAGCACCCTACCCGAGCTGAGGCTGATGTAGAGCCTCGGGTAGCCAAGTTCATTGAGGGGGGAGAGGTAGAGGATGCTGGCGGAGGGATTTATCTGCCCCTCCCTCCTAAGCTTCCTGAAGGCCTTCGCGAGCCTCTCCCCGTCGTCGACGTAACCAAGAAAACGGCCGTCCATGAAGAGTCTACAGCCGTCCGTCGCAAGCTTTTCGTCGGTGTCCTTCACCTGCTTCGCCCCCAGCTCCCAGAGCCGCTCCTCCACCTCTGCTGAAGACACACCCACTGAGATGATCGCGGAGAGTGCGAGGTTCTTCACCAGTCCGCAGTTAACGCCCTCGGGTGTCTCGGAGGGGCATATTCTCCCAAAGTGAGTCGCGTGAAGGTCTCTCGCCTCGAAGTTGGGCTGACTCCTGCTGAGCGGAGACTGGACCCTTCTCAGGTGGCTCAGGGTGCTCAGGTAGTTCGTCCTGTCGAGAAGCTGGGTCACCCCAACCTTCCCGCGCCCCCAGTTTCCCGTGGCGATTGCGTTGTTCAGCTTGTCCGTAATGATTCCTGTCCTGATCGCAGCGCCGACAACGTTACCTCCCCTCTTTTGCCCCGTCCGTTCGAGCTGATACTTCATGTCCCTGACGAGGTTTCGGAAGGCTGTCCTGAAGAGGTCTGCGAGCATCTGCCCCGCGAACTTTATCACTTTGTTTCCGTAGTGGTCTTTGTCGTCAGGCTCGATCCAGCCCAGTCTGAGCTCCAGCAGCTTGCAGACCGCCTCCCCGAGGAACATCGCCTTGTCGAACCTCTTGTCATCCGTCTTGCCGAGGTGGGGGAGGAGACCCCAGTCGAGCATCGACTGCGCCCTCTTGATCCTGAACTCTTCGAGCATCCCGTGGGCCACCCTGTTGCCGATGTAGACGAGGGCGTCCTTCTCTGTCGGAGCCTCGCTCGCCTTGTCGAAGGAGACCTCGAGGAGGTCTTGGATCTCGGCCTTCTGGGAGACGGCGTTCGCTATTTCCTTGTCCGACTTGATGCCCAGGGCCCGCATGACGATAACGAAAGGAAGGTCGACGGGTGAACTCGGGACCTTGACGTTGAGCGCGGCGTCCTGCTTCAGGGTGACTTCGAGCTTGGACCTGTAGCCGACGACAGAGGAGTAGACCCTCGATTTGTAGGTCGTGACGGCGGCGACCTTCTCCGCGTCGACGAGAATCTTGTTCGGAGAGAGGTCCTCGAGACCCACGATCACCCGTTCGGAGCCGTTGATGATGAAATATCCGCCGGGGTCATTCGGGTCCTCCCCGGAATCGATGAGCTGCTCCTTCGTCTTCGTCGAGAGCTGGCAGAGGTCCGACTTCACCATCACGGGAAGGTCACCGATGTGCTGGCGGGTCGTATCTCTCGGGAGACCTTCCTCCTCGATCGTCATCTCCAGAAGTATGGGAGAAGAGTAGGTGAGGTTCCTGAGCCTCGCCTCCATCGGGAGGACGTTGCTCACCGAGCCGTCGATCTCTACGACTCGCGGCATCCCTATCGAGAGCTTCCCGAGCTTCACCTTGTACGGGGTGCTGACCGTCTCAACCTCAATCTCGCCGATCTCGTCGATGATGTTCTGCATCCCCTTCGCGACGAACTCGTTGTAGCTGTTGAGGTGCTGCCTGGCGACGCCCTCCCGCTGGAGAAGGTCACTGAGGACTACCCAGGAGTCGTACTTGCGAACTTGGACAATCTGTTTGCTCATTCTATCCCTCCACCACGTACCTGTAGTACACGCTCTGCCCGGCGGTCTCGCTGCTTCGGGTTATCCTGACGAAGTCGCCCGGCTTCGCTCCTATCTCCTTCGAGACGGGGTCCGTCACCTGGAGGTACGGGAACTGGCTCGGGTTGGCGTTGAACTCCTTCAGGACCTCGCCGGCCTCCTCGTGAGTGAGTAACTCGTGCTTCGGAATCAGAAAATGGGTGGTTACCTTAAAGGAGGGGACATCCTCCTCCTTCGCCTTCTTTCGTGGCGCCTTAGGAGTCTTCGGAGCCCCCTTAGACTTCGTGCTCTTTGCTGGCACCTAGGCGCAGCCACCCCGATTGAACACTAACACTGACCGTAGACAAAATGCCCTATACAACACAGAGCCTTCATCCAAGCCTTCTGCCCAGATATATATGGATTGTGCCGACGTTCCGACACGGCTGTGGGAGCGTGCCGGGGACCTCGCATACCGTCAAGAGGCCCATCGAGCGGAGCCTCAACGGTCGGTGGCCAAATGAATCTCTAATCCATAAAGCAGTTAATTCTTTTCGACCCTTCAATCACCATGCCGGCAGAGGCCGCGACTCATAAAGGGCTACTCGCAATCGCGCAACGGTACGAAATAATGGGAGCGGAGTTGGGTGAACTCATCGACCTTGCCGAGGTCGAGTCGAAGCAGCGGCGCGAACTCATCCAAGCGATTGGGGTCATCCACGCCTGGCTGGGGCAGCAGATCCGTCTGGAGGTGAGGCGGTGGGGAGGAATCTTGAAGGA
>VBPP01000087.1 GCA_005877365.1 Nitrososphaerota archaeon | reverse complement strand
AGAGAAGCCTGCTTACAAGAGGGTTTATGGTGTGAAGGCGAAGGCTGCCAGGAGAGGAGGGATACTGGCGGAGATCAAGCTGGACGGTGGTCTGCCGGTGAAACGGCTCGTGAATGGGGACTCTGTCTCCCCATCGATCTCGGAAGTCTTAAAAGCCGACTTGAAATGTCGGAAATTTGACATTCTGAAGGTGGAGGTGGGCAAGTTCCAATTTGGCTAGGTCACACGGCTATAGGAGGAGGACGCGTTCTCTCCTGAGGAGCAAAGGGGTGAGGGGATTGAGCAGCATTCTCAGGGAGTACTCGCCAAACGACAGGGTCGTGATTAAGATCGACCCGGCCCAGGTCAAGGGTATGCCTCATAGGAGGTTCAACGGCTTGGTCGGGGTGGTGAAGGATGTCGGGACGCGTGTCCTTACGATTGAAGTCCCGGTCGGGGAGAAGATGAAGGTTGTGATAGCCAGGAAGGAGCACGTCTCGCCCCTGGAGGGACGCCGATAATGGCTGAACATGTAGAGAAGAAGCTTCTCAGCATCCCGGAAGCCAACCAGGCCCTTCAGAAAATAAACGTGGAGAAAGCGGACCAGATTCAGAAGAGAACCCTGGACTACTTATCGAAGTTCTCGAAGGCCACGCCGGAGGAGGCGAGGAAGATGCGAAAGCAGCTCGAGGGTGATTGCGGGCTCACACCGGAGGAGGCGGTGGAGGTGGTGAACATCATGCCGAAGACGATCGAGGAGCTGAGGACTTTCACATCCGGCTGGAGGAAGCTGCTCTCGACCGAGACCCTCGAGAAGGTCCTGAAGATTCTCCATCCGCGGAAGTGAGCAGACACTTTGGGGGCCTCGCCGAGAGGCCCGACGGCGATCATGGTTGAGGAAACTGAGGTTAAATATCGTAACCGCACTGGAGGTCCTGTGCTCAGAGAGGGAAACGTAACAGTGATGGTCTCGGAAATGAATTCCGCGATTCAGTTCTACGTGGAAAAACTTGGACTGACGTTGAAGGCGAGGTACTCTGACCAGTTTGCCCAGGTTGTGGCTCCGGGACTTACCATAGCATTACATCCCGCTGACAGACAGGGCCGGCGATCGGGGAAATCTGAAGGTCTCTCAATCGGCCTAAGGGTCGATAATCTCGAGAGGACAATGAAGGACCTTGAAGGGAAGGGATTGAAATTTAGCCCGGTAGTTGAGGACGGACCAGTCAGGTTAGCCTCCTTCAAAGACCCCGACGGGAATCCGCTCTACCTGGCCGAATCACGATGGTGAAGAATTAAATAGCTTTACGTCTCTGACACAATGAGAGATTCGCAGAGGATAGATTATGAGCACCCATAGGGTTTCGGAAGCTGGGCCGCTTCGACTCTTGATCTACTGAAAAGAACGCGTGAGGGGCGAATCTCGATAGATGCTATCTGCGGAGAAGAAGTACGAGGAGTATGCGTACGTATTGGACTTCTCGCCGAGAGGGAAGTCAGTCGTCATAAAGGGGCGAGAGGGACCAATCGTTCAGGCGATAGGCGAGGAGAGATTGACGCTCCTTGAGCTTCTCGCCGTTGAGAATCAGAATTTCGAACCCGGAGAGAGGGTCAAGATAGGAAAGGAGGGGAGAGAGAAGATAGTCAGCGTTCTCGGCAAACTCTCCTTCGAAGAGCTGACACCCGAGTCGAAGAGCTCTCTTCTCAGCGTTGTCGAGAGGATAGTGAAATCAAACGAATCGAAGTACGTCGCGTATTTCAACGAATTACAACCCCTCACTCCAAGACTGCATGGCCTCGAGTTGATTCCGGGCATAGGGAAGACGTTCATGAAACAGATCGTCGACGGGAGGGAGAGACAACCCTTCAAGAGCTTTGAGGAGATTCAACAGAGGGTCGGGCTGAGGGAGCCCGCTAAGCTTCTCGCCAGGCGAATAGTCGAAGAACTCTCCGGGGGGTCGAGAATCAATCTATTCATCAGAAAATGAAGCGACGGAGTCTCGGTCAGCACTATCTTAGAGACGAGGGGATTGTTAAGAGGGTCATCGAGCTCGCCGCGATAAGGAAGCGCGAGAGAGTCCTGGAGGTAGGTACGGGAAGGGGTACTCTGACAGCGGAGTTGGCCAAGGTAGCGGACAGACTCGAAGCCTACGAGATAGACCGCGAGAATTACCTCACGACGAAGAGTCTGCTCAACTCGCCTCATACTAAGCTACGCCTCGGCGACGCCTTCAAGGCGAAGCCCCGATTCGACGTCCTGGTCTCAAGCCTCCCTTACTCTGAATCCTCCACCTTTGTCGAGTGGCTGAGCGAACTCGCATACGACCGGGCGATAGTCATCCTTCAGGAAGATTTCGCGAGGAAGATAACTGTAAGCCCAGGGGACCGGAACTATCGAGCCATCTCCGTCATCGCACAACTCTCAGCCGACGTCTCGCTCAAGAACCCGGTACCAAGGCGTGCGTTCGAACCTCCCCCGCGCGTGAATTCCCGGGTGGTCGTCTTTGTTAGGAAGAGGAAGTTGACGCGAAAGAAAGTGGTGTTGATCAAGCTCCTCTTTTCTCTGCGAAGGCGTAACCTGAAGGCTGCCCTCAACAAGCTCGGTTTCGATTCTCCAGTCGGAACGAATCTCGGTTCCAGGCGCGTCAACTCCCTCGCACCCGAAGAAGTTCATGACATTATCAGTTCCTTCGAGCCGTCTTTTGGCCGCTGAATAATTTGCTTCGAAACCTCTCAATCACGCTCGTTGAGCCGGAATACCCAGTCAACGTGGGATATGTGGCCCGGCTCGCGAAGAACTTTGGGGTCAGGAGGATATTCTTCGTCAATCCGAAGGTAGACCTCTCTGCTGCCTCGATCTACGCCGCCCACGGTGCTGATGTGCTAGACCGGGCTAAAACCATAGGATTCAGAGATCTTCGAAGGATCCATGATCTTCTGGTCGCAACCACCGCCATAAGGGCTAGGAGGAAGGGGAACCTTGTCAGAAAAGTGATGAGACCGGAGCGAGCCGCCTCTTATCTTCGGTCGGCGAAGTCATCCTCTCTGGTTCTCGGCAGGGAGGCGACGGGGTTGAAGAACGACGAAATCAGGCTCTGTGACGTCGTGACCTCGGTCGACACCGGAACCGAATACCCCACCATGAACGTCAGCCATTCGTTGGCGATCCTCCTCTACCTCGCTTCAAGGAGGGACTCCTCAAGAGTTCGCCTGCTATCCAGGAGTGCTAGGGAGTTGTTTGCACGCAATCTGCACGAGCTTGCCGTCTCGGCAAGATTTCAGAGGCACCGATCGGACAGGCTGGCTGAAATCGCCAAACGAATTGCAGTGACCTCGCAAACCGGGGAGAAGGAGATGCTCCTGATGACGGGCATATTCAGGAGGGCGGTGCAGACGATTAAAGAGGAGAACGAATCCCGCGCTCAGACGCGTTCGAAGACGTAGACCGCCCTCCCCAGCCATCTGGTGCTCTCAAATGCAACCCTGACAGGGTATTCGAACCTCGCGTGCCCCGGCTGGAGGTCCTGCAGTGGAATCTTCTTGCTTGATGTCGGGATGGCGGCGGCCTGTGGCAGCCAGGTAGGGGTCGAGGCGAAGCTGGTAGAAGTTCGAGCCGTCCCGGAACCGGTTCCTCACACTCGCGTTCCCAAGCGTATGGGAGTGAAAGTCTGTCAGGATGGCAGCCGCCCGTCGGGCGACCCCCGAGTCTACAAGCCCCGAGAGAAGGTCCTGCTTCCAGGTGCGGCTTCCGTCCCCGAATACTCGAGGACGCAGGCGTAGAGGTCTCTGTCTTCGAAGACGACCGCCGGCGCAGGATGACCCCTCATCGAGTCGTGGATCAGCGTGAGACACGCGCTCTCCGTGAAGATTCTCGACCTGTCCGCAAGCCATACCTCCTTCACCAGGAGCTGCGAGAGAGCCCGCTTGACAACCCACGCTCCTCGCCTCGCCCTTACCAGCAAAACGACGTTTGATACCCCGCCACCCAGGGTTTCGACTACTGGGTTCTCATCTCCAGAGCAGAGACCCGCTTTTCGAGCCAATTCTAGAGGCCACCCTTTGTCTGTCTCCGCGCTCTGGCCCAAGGTTGGATTCGCGAGGCAGAGCGATTTATACGGCTGCCGTCCGTCCTCAGCGTCACATGGGTATCATCGACTCGTTCAGGCTCGACGGCAAGGTCTCAATCATCACGGGCTGCTCAAGCGGTCTGGGACCGACGCTCGCTTCGGGGCTCGCCGAGGCCGGGTCGGACCTCGTTGTCTGCGCCAGGAGGGAATCAATGCTGAAGAGCAACGCCGAAAGAATCGCGAAGGAGACGAGGAGGCGGGTGGTTCCCGTCGTTGCGGACGTCAGTCGTGAATCTGACGTAAGCCGGCTCGTGGGCGAGGCCGTGAAGGAATTCGGGAGGCTGGACGTGCTGGTGAACAACGCTGGAGTTAGCTTTCTCAAGCCCGCGGAAGAGATGACGGGAGAGGAGTGGCTGTCGGTGAACAGGGTCAACCTAGACGGAGTCTTCTACTGCTCGAGGGACGCAGCGCAGGTCATGAAGAAGGGTAAAAGAGGCGGAAGCATAATCAACATAGCTTCTTCTTACGGCTTCTCAGCAGACATCCTTTTCCCGATTGTGGCGTACCATGCATCCAAGGCCGCGGTGATCAACATGACTAGGGCCCTCGCCGTGGAGTGGGCCAAGTTCGGCATACGTGTCAACGGAATCGCTCCCGGATGGGTTCGAACAGAGATGACCGAAATCACCCTCGCAGACAAGAAGAAGAGGGACTACATAATCCAGCATACCCCAATGGGGAGGGTTGGCGAAGCGAGTGAACTGAATGGGGCCCTCCTTCTCCTCGCATCGGACGCAGGCCGTTTCGTCACGGGAACCACCCTTTCCGTCGACGGTGGATGGACGGCAGTCTGAAAGAAAGAAAGCGACGGACCTCGCGTTGCAGGAAGGGTTGGACGAGAGATACCGGAGGCACAAGGAAGTCGCCGCGTTCGCCAGGAAGCAGTTTGGAGAGATCCAACTCGAACTCTTCCCGGATGAACGGTATGCCTCGGACACGGTCACCGCACTAAAGGCCGACTCCAAGTGGGATTCGAAACTCAAGTCGGAGCTCGTTTCACGATTCGACGTAATGATCGCCGGGGGCTGGGACAACTCGAAGGGAAGTTGCTCAGGGTAGGCCATATGGGGACCTCGGCCAAGAAGCCGCCCATCTCGAGCACGAGGGTCGCGATGGAAGCGATCCTAAAGGACCTACGGAACTAGGTAACTGAAACCGGCTGCCGGTTTCCCAAACCTCATATAGACTTCTTCGCCTCGTTCCCAAGCCGATGCCGCCGAGAAAGGGGTGGGAAGAAGAGGGGGAGGAGAAACGGCGGGTCGTCTCGCTTGTCAAGGCGGTTCCCAAGGCGATAGACACGAAAGACAAAGATGAGATTCTCAGGATATACGACACCTACGACCCAATGTTCTGCAGCTTCGAGGATACCCCGGATTTCCTCGGCCGAGTGGACGGACCCAAGTTCAGAGAATTCATCGACGAACTCGGCAAGCTCGAGTCGTCGTCAATCGCTAGAAAGGACGTTCGGGTGGACTTCATCGCGAGAAACGTTGCCGTCGCCACGGGGATGGATGATTGGGAGAGCAGGATCAACGGAAAAGTAACGAGGGGAGTCAGCAGGTTCAGCATAGTCTTCAGGAAGAAGAATGGGGAGTGGAAAGTCATCCATGAGCACTTCACGAAGATCGCGTAGGGAGTTTGGAAGAGTGGCTCGCGGTGACGGGCTGGGGATAGGGTTCACCGGAGCCCCTTACACCGTCAGGGAGGTCGTGGAGCTGGCGAAGCTGGCGGAGAAGGAGGGTTTCTCGTCTTTCTGGTTTGCGGAGGATTATTTTCTTAGGGACGCGATAACAAACATATCGTGCGTCGCGTATGCGACGCGTAATATACAGATAAGCACGGGCATAGTCAACCCGTTTACAAGGAACCCGGTGCTGGTTGCAGAAACAATAGCAACCCTGAACGAGCTATCCGGCGGGCGCGTGCGACTCGCCCTGGGGACGGGAGTTCGACCGCTGATAGAGAGTATGGGGATTGGATTCAGGCACCCCCTCGCTGCCATGGATGAGGCGGTGGCAATCATCAGGAAGCTGCTCGAAGGGAAGGTAGTCGACTATGAGGGCGAGATTTTCAAGATCAAACAAGTCAAGCTAGCTCAGAACCCTTACTTCGACCTTGTCGAGACAAACCTGAAGGTGTCTGCCGTTCCGATCTACGTAGCGGCCATAGGGCCGAAGATGCTGGAGCTCGCAGGAAGAATCGGGGACGGCGTGCTCTTCACCGCAGGATTCAGCGTGTGGAACGTTAAGCAAGCGCTCCCGATGGTCAGGCGAGGGGCTCGAAGTTCGGGCAAGCCTGTCGAGGCGATGAAGGTCGGAACCTACATCGCATCCAGCCTGGGGGAGGCGAGCAAGGAGATCAAGGGATTTCTCGCATTTGACGTTGCGTATTCGAGGCCCGAGAACGTCATCGCAGCCGGGATTCCCGAGGCAAAGGTCGCGGGGATTCACGATGCAGTTACGAAGAAGGGCCTGCTTAAGGCGACAGAGCTGGTCTCGGATGACATAGTCGACCAGTTCGCTGCCTGCGGGACTAAGGGGGAGATTCAGGCCAAGTTGGAGGAGTTCCGCGAGGCGGGTGTGTCCGAACCGATCCTCCTCCCGATGGGAACGGACGCGGCCGAACTAATTCGAAGTGTGTCTTAGAGATCAGCGGCGTCTTTCGCTCAGGGACATGACGGCTTCGACTATCTTCGTGTACCCTGTGCATCGGCACAGATTCCCGACTAGAGCCTGCCTGACTTCCTCTTCAGTTGGGTGCGGATTTTCATCGAGGAGGGCCTTGGTGAGCATGATGAACCCCGGAGTACAGTATCCGCATTGAAGCCCATAGTGATTGGCAAATGCCTTCTGGACCGGGTCGAGCTTTACGTCGTCGTCATCGTCATCGTTCTGCAGCCCCTCGATGGTCGTAATCTCCGACCCATCTGCCTTGGCTGCGTACAGCATGCAGGAGTAGACCGGCTTTCTGTCCATCAGCACGGTGCAGGCGCCGCAGCCCCCGCTGTCGCACCCCTTCTTCGTCCCAGTCAGCCCCAGCTTCTCTCTGAGGACGAAGTTGAGGGTGTCTCCAGGCTCAATCGATACTTCGCGTTTCTCTCCATTGACCGTCAGGTTGATAGTCATCGTCGTCGTCGTCATGGTCTCGCCCAAACGCCTCACCCTCCTCTCCTAGACGCGGCTTTCCTCACCGTCTCCTTGAGGAGAATTTTGGCCAGTCTCTTCCTGTAGGCGCCCGAAGCTTTGCCGTCGGAAGTCGGGTCCACCAGTTCCTCGTCAAGCGCTCCTCCCGCAGACTCCAGGGCAGCGTCGTCGAGCCTGGTTCCCACGAGGGCGGCCGCCGCACGTTCCGCTACGAATGGCTTGTTGGCGACCGCGCCGAAGACGACCTTCGCCGAAGACACCTTCCCTCTCGTGACCCGTATCGCGGAGGCGCAGTTCACTATGGACCAATCCCCCGCGTTGGAAACGAATTTTGTGAAGGCGCTCTTGGTCCCGTCCTCTTGCTTGGGTACGACCAGCCCAGCCACGAACTCACCCTCGTTCAGGTCTGGCTGTAGGTAGTCCCTCTGAAATGTAAGAATGGGAACCCTTCGTATTTTTCCTCCGTCTCCCTGCACCTCGATGACGGTGTTCAGACACGCGAGTGCGACAGGGAGGTCGAAGAAGGGTATGCATGCGGTGACGGCTCCGGCCACGGTCGCCATGTTTCTGACCTGAAGGGGCCCCAGGTCGCGGAGCGCGTCGGGGAGGCAGCCGAGGGCGCCGCCGGCGTAGAGCTCCCGCTGCCTCTCCAGCTGCGAAAGGGTTACGCTGGCGCCCAACAAAACCTCTCCGTCCCGCTCTCTGATTTTATCGAGCCCGAGGTTAGAAAGGTCGACGACCGCCTTGACGCTTGTCAAGAAACCTCTCTCCGAAAGCTCGTAGATCTCGGTTCCGCCCCCCATTATGAGTGCGTCTTCCTTGTACCGGTGCAGGATTGAGACGACCTCGGCCGGGGTCTTGGGTTTGAAGTAATTCTCCGGGTGCAATCCGCCCATAAGATTTCCGCCGAGAAACACTCAATCGACCGGCCAAATAACTATATAGTCTTATCGAGAAGTTGGGATGTCTCCGTCGGAGATTGCGTTTGAGCCAGACCGAAACCGAGACGCGGACGGTGCGCGAAGAAGAGAGGGTAGAAGAAGAAGAGCAATACAAGATCATCGGGACGAGGCAGGCCCGCTACGATTCGAACCTCAAAGTCTCCGGCTCGGCCGTCTTCGGAACAGACGTACATCTTCCTAACATGCTTTACGGCAAGATATTCAGGAGCACACTCACCCACGCGAAGATAGTCAAGCTGGACGTGTCCAACGCCGAACGATACCCGGGTGTAAGGGCTGTCGTGACTTCCAGGGACTTCCCCGACGTGACCTACGGATTTGCGGTCAGAGACCAGACTTTCCTCCCCAAGGAGAGGGTCGTCTATCAGGGGCAGCCGGTCTGCGCGCTCGCGGCAGACACGCTCGAAATCGCCGAGAAGGCGCTGTCTGAAATTGAGGTCGAGTACGAAGGTCTTCCGAACGTGCTGAGCGTGGAAGAGGCGCTCAAAGAGGAGAGCTTTCCCCTACATCCCGGAGTTGTCCCGGCAGGGTCACCACCGTACAAGTCGAGGAACGTGGCGTCCTACACTCGCGTCCATAGGGGCAACGTCAAGAGTGCGTTCGAGGACGCGGACTTCGTCCTCGAGGAGGAGTACCACACCCAACAGGTCCACCAGTCCTACATCGAGCCTCGAGCGTCGACCGCTGAATTCGACCCGATCACGGGCAGGATAAGAGTCTGGACTTCGACCCAGAGTCCATACTGGTTGCGGAGCTCAATCGCCGAGATTCTTCGCATTCCCGTCAGCCGAATTCAGCTCTTCCCGACGCACACGGGAGGGGGATTCGGGGCAAAGCTTTCGGCTTACCTGGAGCCTTTCTGCATCATGCTGGCAAAGAAGGCCCGTCGCCCCGTGAGGATTGTTCTCACCAGGGAAGAGGAGTTCCTGGCTGGGACACCGAGGCCCCCCCTCCACTTTTGGATCAAAAGCGCGGTCAAGAGCGGGAGAATCTCGGCCAGACAGGGGAGGGCGATAGTCGACACCGGCGTCTATGGTTCCGACGGCGCAGTATACGCCAACATCGCGTGCTTCGCACTGGTCGGCGCGTACAAGATTCCAAACGTGGAAACGGAGGGGATCGGCGTGTACACGAACAAGCAACCGTCCGGGGCGTATCGTGCCCCGGGGACGATGGAGCCGGCCTTCGCGGTTGAATCTCACGTGGACATGCTTGCAAAGAAGGCCGGGATGGACCCTCTCGACAAACGATGAACGGGGTCGGGGTCAAGGACGCGCTCATCGGCGCTGCTGAGAGGGTGGGTTACAAGGAATTCAGGAAGGCCAAGCGAGCGAGCGCGGACTCGAACTCGAGGCTTGGAATTGGGATGGCGGTTGGTCTCATACCATCGGTGGGGATTCACGCGAGCGCTGCCTACATCAAGCTCAACGAGGACGGCAAGGTCGTCCTAATCACGGGTACCCAAGACACGGGGAGCGGAGCACAGACGGGGCTCGCGATGATCGCCGCTGAGGAGCTCGGCGTGAATCTAAGCGACGTGATCATCAAATCGGGGGACACAGACTTCGCTCCTTGGGATGGCGGGGCCCAGGGGAGCAGGACCACGTTCGGAGGGGGGAACGCGGTGCTGATGGCGGCGAGGGACGCGAAAGAGCAGATTCTCAGGGCCGCCTCCTACGTCCTTAAGGTGGACAAGGGCAGAATCATCCTCGAGGACGGAGCTGCTCACGTTATGGGCTCCGACATCTCGATAAGATTCCCCGACCTGGTCGGCAGGGCGCAGTTCGACGCCGGCGGGCCAATCGTCGGCAGGGGATTCTTCGTGAGAGAATTCCCGGAGTACGATAGGGACTCGCTGGAAGGATATTTCTTCGTCCCTTCGTTACACGACCCTACCTTCGTAGCCCACATCGCCGAGGTCGAAGTGAACGTTCTGACCGGGAAGGTGCGCGTGACACGTTACGTCGCGGCCCAGGACCTCGGCCGCTGCATTAACCCCCTCGGTGCGGAGGGGCAGATACAGGGTGGTGCGGTCCAGGGCATAGGGTACGCCCTCTACGAGGAGATGATTCACGATGAAGCTGGGTTGACGGTCAACCCGAGTTTCGGGGACTACAAGCTGCCTACAATAGCAGACGTTCCGCCGATTGAGCCAATCATCGTTGAGGGGCACTATGGGAGCGGCCCCTACGGGGCGAAGGGGGTCGGGGAAGCGAACATAGTCCCACCCGCAGGAGCCATCGCAAACGCCGTGTACGACGCGGTTGGGGTGAGGGTCAGGAGCCTCCCGATGAGGCCTGAGAGGGTCTTGGAAGCGATGGACGGACTCGCTTCAAGAAAAGACGACTAGGGCGTTAGTGAGTACTTTCGGCGGCCAGTTAATTCAAGCTATACGACCGTTTTGATGTTGGAGATTAATCGAGACATCTTCGAGTACGTCTCCGGAGTCATAGGGTTCACGATCGCCGTCGTCACCCCAACTTCATGGTAGGAGCGTATCCGCCTCCTGCAGTCCTCGACCGAGCCGCAGACGGTCAGCGCGTCGACGACCTCGTCGTCGACCAATGCCTTGACTCTGTCGGGGTCTGCCTTAGCGAGGTGCCACATCGGGTCTCCGACATCTTCCTGCCATTGGAATTCACGACGTAACTGAGCTAGGTCTGCGTCGAGGTGGCTCTCTTCCAGGTACAACTCTCCGAAGGTAGGGATCGAGAGGAGGAAACCAACAAGCGTCCTTACGCCGTCATACGCCTTCTCCTTGTCGTCATCTATGCTGGTCCAGAGAGCGCAGACCAGTTCTGGATCTTTTTTTCGACCACGCCATGAAGAACGAATGAGTCTTGACGCCCCCTCTGCGTGCCTGACTGAGGTGCAGCTGTTCAAGATTGCACCATCCGCGTACTTCCCAGCGAGCTCGAGTGCCTTTGGTCCCATGGCAGCGAGGAGGGTCGGAATGTGACGTCTCGGTGGGGCGAAGTGGAGAGTCGCGCGCGTCATCTTGACCATCTCGCCTTCGAAGGTGACGGTCTCCCCGGCAAGCAGCCTTCGGAGACAGACCAGGTACTCTCGGGCGTATCTTAAAGGAGAGCCGTAACCGATCCTGAGCTCTCCCTCAATGAGCGACCTTAAGCCCCTGCCGACGCCGAGAATCAGCCTTCCACCCGAGATTTCGTCGATGGTAGCTGCAGCCATGGCCATGTACACCGGATGCTTCGTGTAGAGGTTCACGATTGAAGTCGCGACGGGGACCTTTCGAGTGTTGAGGGCCGCGACTGCCATGAGCGGAAGACAGTCCCGGAAGTACGGGTCCTCTGATATCCAGATGGAATCGAAACCGTATCGCTCGCCTTTCCTGCACCAGTTGGCCAGGTCTCGAACCGGCATGGCTGTACTCAGCCCAAGACCGATTCGCCGCTGCCTCCTCCTCCTCGTCGTCGTCATTTCGTCACGTTTCTACTTGTCTTACTTTCGAATTTCAATGAATAGATAGCTTCGACTTTTCGGGTGCTGAATATTTAAGCTGAGCAAGGCGTGAGAATTGTCTCTGTGAGGAGAGGAGAGAAAACTATACGAAGTTTGGCTTCGTAGGGCCTAGTTCGTGTCTGAGCCGGGTCTTTTCGATTCCAAAGGACATAGCAGGAGGCGGTTTCTGAAAATTGCAGGTATTGGGATCGCAGCCCTCGCGGGTTATGCCGTACTCGATTCGTCGGGCTATCTCGGCCCTGGGTTTCCAATCCGCGGCTACCTCGACTCGCTCGCACGAAGGGCTCTGAGCGACGAGGCTTCGAGCTTCGGCGAGGACGGAGACAGGGTGGCCTATGCGGCAAATTACTTGGGACTTCCGCCGACCTCGATTTCAGAGGTCCTGGGCTCCTGGAATTCGTCGTCCCCGGATACCAGGTTGATGATGGGAGGCTCGATTCCAACGGCGACAGCCGCCATTGTGGCCGACGAGCTTACGAACACAGACACGAAGTCGCTGGTCCAACGGTACCCGGACTTGGCGTGGATTCATGCTCACGCGAATGCGCTCTTCGCCTTCCCGTGGATACCCTACGTCAAAGATGGCGACCCGCGCCTGATCAAGATGGCGGACCTCAGGCTAAGCGAGATGCCGGTCGGGGAGGTTCAGGGTCAGCAGTTGGACCTGCACTACCCCGAAACCGACCCCGCGAATTCAGCGTACTATGGAAAGAAGAGGTATGTCCGTGAAGGATTCAAGTTCTTGGCAGAAAACTTCGGGGCTCGGCTCGCCGCCGGCAGTGTCAGCGTTTCTGAGATGGCTGCGATGACGGAGCAGAGCACGGCGGCTTCCGTCACGATTCTCTTCGAGGGATTGTCACGCAATCTCCCTGTCAAGGCCGGAGATACTTTCATCTTCGCCGACACTTCCGAGGTTCCCCTGTACAGCTACACGGCAGTCGACAACAGAACCGCGATGGGTCCAGTCGTTCAGGAAGGCGCGCTGTCTCTCGGCCTGGAGACGATGAAGCAGTTCAGGGACAGGCACCCCGGGCTCCAAGACGGATGCGGCCTGTCGCTCGTGGACCAGGGATACGTGCAGCTCGACGGAATTTTTAACCAGGACCCGCAGTTCAAACAGTATCTGTACCAGGGGTTCTACGGAGGGAACCTCAGCATCAATCCGGTCGAGAAGACCATCTCTTGGAAGCAGTACGAGACTGTGGGCGCCACCCCCGAGCAGACGGTCAGAGGCTACGACGTGGAGATGGTTCTAAACTACCATCCGTACTTCATGCAACCCCTCTCCCTCCTCATGCGAGACCCTTCAATCGTTGAGTTGGTGGTAGGATCGCCCGAGATCTACGTCCCATCGCAGTGGCACCTGGGCCATCTCTTCGAGCGTTTTGATCCAAAAAGGGGATGCTAGTGGGTCGAGCAATCGACCACTAGCGGCATTATCATTCTTTTACTGAACGCTATGTTGGCTGTGGCGGGATGACCGGGTTCTCGCTTATCGTTACTTTGTAACTCTTGATGTCGCTGATGGCCGTGTTTATCTTCGTCATCTGGTCTGAAGTGAGGACTCCCGCGCTCGTGAGGCCTGGGTTCAGGATGAACGCCACTCCGTTGTGAGCCATGTCGAGGTCGTAGTAGTGCCCTGCGAGATTGTTCGTCAGGTAGTCATGGAGAATCGTGTAGGTTTCACCCGTTGCGTTGAAGTAGACACTTCCCAACATCCACCTGGATGAGAAGTTGTTCAGGTCAATCGGATAGCCAATCCCATAGACTGACTTGGCCACCGCTTCCTTCGCGGACCCTATGCTCTGAGTGTCCCCCGCGGCCGCAATGACGTCGGCTCCGCGCGCGATCAGGGAATCTGTCAGGGCCGCACCCTTTGTTGGGTCAGTCCAGTCGTTGGTGAAACCGTAGTATACCGGGGCGCCTGGAGTCACGGAGTGTGCTCCGGCGGCGTAATTGTTGTACCAGTAGGCCAGGGCCGGGATGTTGAAGGCAAGGTCGAAGCCGAGCTTGTGGCTCTGTGTCACCATAGCTGATGCCACCCCCGCAGCGTAGTAGGAACCGCTAAGATCCACCGCCCATCCGACGGTGTTTGTGTTATTGTAGGTGTAGGTGTTGGATTCCGGATTTTGGTAGTTGAATGTCGTGACGTTGTACCCATTCGGCGTCAGATATTCGTCAACGAACGTAGCGCCAGGTATTGCAGACGCTATCTTGTAGTAAGTCGCGAAGTAGTCGACGTAGAAGAAGAATAACCTGTATCCCTGGTTGTAGTAATTCTGGCACACAGAAATGGCA
>VBPP01000086.1 GCA_005877365.1 Nitrososphaerota archaeon | reverse complement strand
CACGCGCGGTTGACCCTCCCGTACAGCACGATACCGGGTCAGTCTTTCAACACCGGCCTATACGTCCAGACGGGTGGTCCTGAGATCAACTATGTGACTTGCGCTGCTCAAACGAGCAGCAGCGGATACTATTGGGCGGTAGTCCTGGCAACCGGCAATGCTAGCTACGCCACTTCCTACAAGAACCTCTGGTTCCAGTGGATGAACAACCAGCCGCTCACGAGGGACTGCACCATCGTCACCAACGGAGCCAACATGCTCAAGGTCTACCTGGATGGTCAGGTGGTCTACTCGAACAGCACAATGAAGCTCGGCTACGCGTATCCGTTCCAGGTGTTTATTGAGGTGCAGAGTTCATACGCAGGTCGGCTGCTCTTCGGAGTATACAACAACTACTACGCGGCGACGAACGAGAAGGTGACAGTGACGAACGCACCCGCGGGTGGGAGTGTGCAGATAGTCGACTCCACCAACAAGATTCTCGCGAGCTCTCCGGTCGCCTCCAACGGCACGGCCACCATGCTGGTGGGGATGTACGTCCTGCCGCTGAACGCCTATGTGAAGGTCTACGACCCCAGCAATACACTCGTTGCTTCAACTGCGAGCCAGATCGCAATATGGGGAGGCGATGTGTACACCGTCTCTTGACCTAACTCTTGGAGCTCCGGTACGGAGGCGAGGGAAGCTACTCAGCCTTATATATCGGAGCGACGCCACTGTAGCTATCTTTAATTCATCGTCATATCGATTCAGCAGGGAAAACCTGCCTGATTCTGTGACTGCGATATTGTTGAGTGAGGAATAGAGAAATTGAACAGCTTCCGTAAGATGGAACCGAGCTCCCGTCTACTGAAAGTGGTAGATTCTGCTGGGTATCGAGCCCCTTCTCAGCCAAGAGCGAGCGTTCAGTGGATATGGGTCCAGACTCGGAATCAACACAAGGTGGAAAAGCTATCTTCCGGCTGTACACTCTCCCATTGGAGAGCGTCTTGGTGACCCCTGTTGGGTAAAAGAAAGGTGCTAAGCGAAGCAAATCTGAAGGAACTCGTCAAGCCTGAGCAGGGCGAATTTCTCGGCAGAGTGCTCAAGCTGACGGGAGGTGACCTAGTCATCGTGAAGTGTGCCGACGGTCAAACCCGCGTCTGCAGAATCAGGGGGAAGCTCAAGCGAAGGATGTGGATACGGGAGAACGACATCGTTCTGGTATCTCCCTGGGATTTCGATAACAGAAAGGCAGACATACTCTGGCGTTACATCAGGGCCCATGCGGACTGGCTCGAGGCCAACAACTATCTCAAGAATATCTGACGCCCAAATCAGTATCTAGACTACCCAATCGCAAGTGTACTCACTCTGCCCAGAGGTCAAATCTGGAGCTCGTGTTGAATCACTAGTGCTAGTGAAAGTCTAATGGCAGGAGACCGCTTCTTACCTTGTTATTCAGATATGTCTCGTTGGCAACATCTCTCAACCAGCTAGTCTGTCAAAGATTAGGCTCAGCACGGAAGAGAGCACTTTGGAATTGGGAGGAACCACACTTCGATGTTTAGCGGCAGGAAGAACGCTCCCCCCCGACTTGACCTGAGAACCCTTTTAGCGAGAAACCTGATTTTCGCGACTCATGGCGTCTGCGCCCCTTGCGGACGTGAACTTCAGATGCTTCACCCGCCTTACATCAACCCGGTCGGCCCCGAAGCTTGCTTCAACGAATTCGCGCACCCACGATGTCATTTATCCGTTGAAGCGGGCCTGCGTTCTCGCCATTCCCCGACTGCCGCCACAATCAACCCAGCCAGCGCCACCACGACGCCCTGAAGGTTCAGCCCAAAGGCGAAGAAGATAGCCGAGAACCCGACTAAGAAGATTCCGAGGTGGAAGACCTTCTCTGCGGAGCTAATCGAGAAGACGTCCCTGACTACCCGGTCTCCATACCTTAGAAGAAGCATCGCTAAGAGGATGAAAGAGACTGCCGCGACCAGGGAGATGTAGGTCAATTCGGAGTAGTAATCCCCGAAGGTAAGGAGTAGTCCGACCTCGTCGCCAATGAAACCCGCTCCCAAGCCGTACACGGTGGCGTAGACCCTGGAGAGCCTCTCGCTGGGCCGTGCGATTCCGAACCAGCCCGCGATCGCTATCAGGGCGAGGCCGTACCAAAAGTGATGGAAGTGTATCCCCTGTTGTATCACCACAATCTGAGGGTTCAGCGTCGCGAAGGTCCTTGAGCCGATCAGGCTTGAGACAAAAGCTATGGTCGCGAGGAAAGAGAGACCGTGGCGGAAGCCCTCCCGCAAAGTCTGTGTCAAGAAAGGAGTCGCCCGTTAGATGGTCATACCGATGGCGATCCTGATGAAGGAACCCAAGAGGTATAGGACGAGCGTCGTCCCGAACATTATTCCCAGTATCTCGAGGAAGTCCCTCGAGAAGCCCTTCCCCGATATCACGGAGCTGTAGTATGTGATCGAAGCCACTATGATTACGGCCAAGACCAGGGAGGCGCTCAAGGCTACGACCTGGCTCGGAGTCAGGAAGTAGGGAGTCGCCAAGATGACCGCCGTGATGAAGTACGACACCCCGGTGTAGACGGCCGAGAGGCGAGCCGAGCCGGTAAAGCCTTGCTTCGCTTGAGCGAATGCCGCCGAGGACATGGCTAGGGAGGCGGCAGCCCCCGCGACCACCCCCGCGAGACCCGATATTTCGGTCGAGTTGTATATGCCGAGGGAACCCGCGTGTATCCCCGTTATCTCCACTAGGGCGTCGGCCAGCCCCAGCACGACGAATGAGATGTAGTGAACAGACGAAGTCTCGATCTTCTGCCCGAACTCCTTCTCGTGCTCTTCCTCGTCTCTCAGCATCTCGTCGAAGGCCTTCCTGTCCTGGGGTGGAATCAGTTCTGCGACGGCCCTGTACCGCTTGATCACGCTGGCTTCGTGCCTGTCCAGGTAGCGCACGGCGAAGGTTAGCCCAAAGAGGACCCTCAGGAGAACGATCAAGTCGACACGAAACGAGTTCGCCTTTACCTGGAATTCCGGGACATACCTCCTCCAGAATTCGTAGTGCCTGTACTCCGTGGCGGAGAGGCCGGCGAGTATCTCCGAGAAACGCTCGTTCTTCGCGATTCGGGTGTTGGAGAGTCGCTTGTAGGTCAGGTGGTCGAGGTACTCGTCGGTGCACCCGACCCGCGCAACCTCCAGTAGCTGCGACCCAGATTCGCTCATCTCATCTTCCGACCCGCGGATACCCACCCCTTATTTGGGTTCTCCAAAAAGTGTAAAACGGTGATACGGTTGGACAGGAGATTTAGGCTCGGGTCGTTCATACTGCGGAAGACGAGGTTTCCTTCGAGGTGCGAACACGCTGACGATAGTATACTGCGTGAAGTGCAGGGCGCGACGCGAGATGACGAATGCGCGGAACACCACCTTCGAAAACGGAAAGAAGGCTCTGACGGGTGTCTGTGGCGTCTGTAGCACCAGGCTATTCAGGATCGGGGGCTAGTGAGGCCGCGCGCGTGAGGGCCTCGGCTACCCGCTCTCCTCCTTTATCCCAGCCAGTTCTCGATGCTGGCTTGCTTGGTGGACATCATCCTCAACCCTGAGATTCTCACTCCCACCAGCCTTACCTTCTTCTTCCCCGAGCTGAACCGCGAGAGGAGGAGGAGCGCTTCCCTGCGAATGACGCCCTTGTCCTGCGTGCTGGCCACCAGTCTCGTCTCGCGGGTGTGGGTCTCGAAACCCCGGAACCTGATCTTGATGCCCACGCTCTTGAAGCTCAGCCTCGCGTGTATCGCTCGGTTTGCGAGTTCCTCTGCCATCGCCCCAACCATCCGCTCAATCACGTCCCAGTCGGTGGTATCCTCCTCGAGGGTGCGCTCGGTGCTCAGCGACCTTGAAGGCTGCTCGCGTATCTCCTCCCGCTCGACGCCGTTCGCGACCTGCACCAACCAACGGGCCGTCTTTCCCAGCGTTCGTCCGAGCTGAACCTCGTCACCCTTCTGGAGGTCCCCGATCGTCCTGATTCCGAGGCTCTGAAGGAGGAGCTCTGTCTTCCTCCCGACTCCCGTGATCCTCCCGATAGGCAGCGGAGCGAGGAATTCCTTGGCTCTGCCACGCGGGATGAGCGTGACACGATCCGGCTTGTTGATATCTGTCGCTATCTTCGCCGCTGACTTGTTCTCGGCGATTCCGACGGAGCAGGTGAGACCCGTCTTCTCCTTCAATTCATGTCTCAGCCTCTCGACAAGGGAGAGGGCGGCCGCTGGAGTCTTGACCTGGTCGGAAACGTCAAGGAACGCTTCGTCGATGCTTACCTGCTCGAACTTGTCGGCAAAGCGACGGACTACCCCCATTACCTTCGCTGAGAGACTGTCGTAGTAGTCGAAGTCTGGCCTCACATAGACGGCTCCCGGGCATAGGTCCCAGGCCCGTGATATCGGCATTCCCGACCTGACCCCGTAGCCTCTCGCCACGTAGTTGCAGGCGACCACGACGCCGCGCCCCTTCCCATCTCTGGGGTCGGCGCCGACGATTACCGGTTTGTCCGCCAAGGCGGGATTTCGCTGGACCTCCGCCGAGGCGTAGAAAGAATCCATGTCGACGTGGATGATGAACCTGTTGGCCGGGGTCTCCTCCAGGAGGGTAGGGTTAGACAACCCTTTCAGCGGAGGGTTCGGCGTACTTTAAGAGTTGCCGACCGGTGGGGCCTACTCCAGGTAAAAGGCAGGCTTTAGCGGTAGCGCGTCTTTCGCTCTCTTTCCCGGGTCGTGAATCCCCTGCGGTCCGGCCTTCGTTACTTCTACGCGGACACCGAGCTCCCTCGCCAGGAAGTCCGAGGCTTCACTAAGAAGCCCGTACTCGTCGAAGTCGGGCTGCGAGACGAACATTGAGACAAGCTCTTCCCCGGCCTCATACTGCAGCTTGACTACACGTTCCGGAGTGATCCCCAAGCTCGCGAATCTCTTTACCACCACCCCCAGACTCTCTTTCCTCGCCCTCGCCTTCGCCACCTCGACGAAGTAGCTCCTCGCGTCGTCTGACGCCACGTAGACATTCAGCTTCTGCCTCGGCTGCTTCACGATCTTGAGCAGGTTGCGTGCGTCATCCATCACCTTCCTGAGGACCAGCTCCGACAACTCGGCCGCGTCGTCTCTGGGGAAGTCCTTCGGCGACGGCCAGTCCGCTGTGCAGACCAACCCCTTCCCTCCGAGCGCCCGGTTGAGCTCCTCGGAGACGAAGGGAACGAATGGGGAGAGCATCCTGACCCAGGCAGAGAAGACCTCCGTCAGGGTCTGACGCCTGGGCTTCTCGGTGCGGTGGAGGTACCACCTCAGGTCGTTCCAGACATCTAAGAGGGCGGCTGAGATCGCCCGGCGTGTCCTCATCTCCTCCATCGAAGTCGTGACCATCGCTATCCTCCTATTCATCGTCGAGGTCAGCCACCTGTCGAGGTGGTCGGGGGCTCTCCTGACGGCACCATTCAGGTTCTTCTCGACGAAAGAGATGAGGGAATCGACCTTCGCCTTCGTGTCCTCGGCGTTCTTCGCCCGCCAGTCTGTGTCCTCCATTCCGTCTCCGGCCAGGACGACAGTTGCTCGAACGGCATCGGCGCCAAACTTCTCCAGCGCGTCCTTCCAGGTGACGAAGACTCCGTGGGACTTGCTCATCCGCTGCCCCTCTATCTGGATCATCCCGTTGACGCTGAACCCCCTGGGCCAGAGCTTCTCCCCGAACATCGCCTCGTGATGAAAGGCGAAGAAGGTGAGGTGGTTCGGTATCAGCTCCTTTCCGGAGTTCCTGAGGTCGACGGGGTACCAGTAGAGGAACTCCGCCCTCATCTCCCTCAACAGCGTCTCGGACATCTTGGCTGCCTTCGCCAGGTTGGCCGCGGCGCCCCTCCCCAGGAGGACGAAGTCCAGAACCTCGGGAGACAGGTGCTCAGGCTTTGCCCTCTCCGCGTTGACAAACTTGTTGATCGTGTAGAACGCCATGTAGATCGTCGAGTCGCTGAGAGTCTCCACAATCCACTCCTTGTCCCACGGCAGCTTGGTTCCCATACCCGACCTTCTCGCGCAGGGCCAGTCCCTCAGCCAGTCGATGGTGACGTTGTACCACTCCCTGGATTCCGGGGGGAAGACGCTCGCCCTCCTGAGAAGCTCCTTCGTCTTCGCCTTCCACTCTTCGTTTGAGTAGTTCAGGAACCACTGATTCTCGAGTATCTTCACGTAGCACCTCGTCCCGCAGCGGCAGACCACGCGCTGCGGCAGCTCATGCATCTTGGTCAGGAGCCCCTCCTTTGCGAGCGCCTCGCTTACCCTCTCCTTCGCCTCGCTGACCTTCAGTCCCGCGAAGCCCGTGTTCGCCTTCATGACCCCCCTGTGGAACTCTTCCTTGTAGACTTCGGCCGTCGCGTCAGCCAGCCTCGCGTCCGTCGAATCCTTGATCCCGAACTTCTTCACCGCATCTTCCGCGGGATACTGAGAGTGTCCGGGGACTTCGATCATGGAGATCAGTTCGATTCGGTCGGCTATCTCCTTCACCCGCCTGGACACCGCTGCTCTGCCGGACTGAATGTCCCTCAACCCCGTGTAGTCGTAGGGTGCATGGGCGGGGACGCTGTAGACCACACCCGTGGCCAGGGCGGCGTCGACGAACCCGGAGGGGAGTATCGGGAGGGACGCGCCCGTCAGAGGTGCCGTTGCGTACCTCCCCACCAGGTCCGCCCCCGGAAAGGAGCGCGTAGGGGTGACCTCGTGCTTCTGCTCGGCAAGTCTCCGTAACGCGGAGGAGCTCACTATCCACAGCTCCTCATCCACTCTCGCTTCGGAGTATTCGGCGTCGGGGTCGACCCAGAGGTTGGTGGCGCCAAAGATGGTTTCCGGTCTCAGAGTGCCGGCGACGAGGGCGAAGTCTCCCAGTTTGAACTTCAGCAGGTTGAACTCCTCTGGAGAAACGCCCTCACCCTCCAGCCTGTCATGGTCTCCCGTTGGGCTCTGGTCGAGGGAGCACCAGACAACCGGGTGTGTCCCCTGCACCACGTAGCCCAGCTCTCTCAATCGAAGATACTGCCACTCGATGAATCTCTTGTACGCGGGGTCGACGGTGGTGAACTCCCTCCTCCAGTCGATGGAGAAACCCGTTGCCTGGACCACCCTTCGACTAACCTTCGTGTAGTACGATGCCAGGTATTCCGGGTTGGTGAATTTCTTGACTTCTTCGGCTGGTACGCCGTCGATCTCGATGAACGCCCGCCGGACCTGACTGTCGCCCTGCTCAAGCCTGTAGCTCATTCCGGCAATCGTTTCCCCAGTCCAGTGCCAGGACCAGGGGAAGAGCACGTTGTACCCCTGCATCCGTTTGAAGCGCGCATAGACGTCGACGCGCGTCGCGCTGAAGCAGTGGCCTATGTGGACTGGGCCGTTCATGTACGGATAGGGGAAGGTGACGAAGACCTTCTTCTTACCCTTCAGAGGGTCCGACTCGAAGAGGTGCCTCTCGTTCCATGCCTTCAGCCATCGCTTCTCGTACTCTGCCAAGGTGCTCAGCCTCTGACGAGTGAAGCGACGGTCCCTTCTACAGACCTTACTGCCTCCTCAATGCGGTCGAGCGAGGGACCGCCTCCCTGCGCGAAGGCCGCCGACCCGCCACCCGAACCGCCGAGTACGCTGGCAACCTGTCTGGCGATATCGCCGGCGGAGAGACCGCTCTCTCTGGCCTTGGCGCCCACAAAGCAGACGACTCTGGCAGAATTGCCGACGGCAAAGACGCTGACGTAGACTAGGGACGGGTCGGATTCGGTGCACTTCTGTCCTTGAGCAATAATTAGCTCCTCAGTCAGCGATGACTGGCTCCCGACATAAAGCTTTACCCCCTTCACCTCTTTTGCCGAGGAGAGTACCTCGGCTGTCGATAACTCGACCACCCTCAGCCCCAGCGCCTTCTCCCTTGCTCTGACGGCCTCCAGCTCAGCCTTGAGAGACTCGGCTACCTTCGCGATGTTCTCCCTCTGCGTCTCGAGGGTGGCCGACACATGGTTCAGAGCGGAATCCATACGGTGCGCGTACTCGATCGCCGACTCCCCGGCGACGAACTCCAGCCTTTCAACCCCATCCTGAATCCGTTCTACCTTCGTTATCTTCACCAGGCCGACGTCCCCGGTTCTCTTCGCGTGGGTACCGCCGCAGGCCTCGATGTCCCAGTTTCCGATGTTGACTATCCTTATCGATCTTGTGGGGACTAGACCGCCCTGGTAGATCCGGAAGCCGTACTTCTCCTCCGCCTCCTGCCGGGGCATGAAGGAAGTGTTCACGGGTAGGTTCTTCCTGACGACCTCGTTTGCGAGGTCCTCGATCTTCTCGACCTCCTGCTGCGTCAGGTGCGCAAAGTGCGTGATGTCCAGCCTTCCGTAATCCTCCTCCTTGAAGGCGGAGTGCTGCCAGACCCACGGGCCGAGCACCTGCCTCGAAGAGCCGTTCAGGATGTGGGTGGCCGTGTGTATCTGGGTTATCTTCCTCCGGCGGGTCCCGTCTACCTGGCAGTCGACCGTCGTGCCGCTCCTCGGTGTCTTGCCGACGACGGTGTGGATCACGACGTCCCCGAACTTCACAACATCTGTGACCTGGGCATCCCCAATCCTCCCATGGTCGGGCTCCTGACCCCCACCCCTGGGGTAGAAGGCTGTCCTGTCGAGGACGACGTACTTGCCTTCGAAGACCTTCAGCACTCTTGCTTTGAACTCGAACTTTGCACCTTCGTCGTAGAACAGGAGCTTGGTGGGTGCAACTTTCGCGACCTCGAAGCTCGGGCGTTCCTCCTCCACCTCCCTCTGTTTCGTGGCGTGCCTGGCGAGCACCTGGTCGTAGAAGTTCTCAGGGAGAGACACGTTCACACCCGCAGCGGAGAGCTGCTCCGGGGTAACCCCCTCCGAGTCGTACAGCTGCACGAGCTGTTCGGTGGAGGGGCTCTGGCCAGAGGAGGAGACAGAAGCAACTATCTTGGCCACCCTATCGCTTGACGACGTGTACCTCGCTTCCTCGACGCTCAATACCTCCCCGACGTCCTCCCGGTGCTCCGCGAGCTCGGGATACATCCTGGAGAGGTAGTCGATGTGCCAGTTGGCAACCTCCCCTAACGTGAGCCTGAAGCCGTAGCGCCGTATGAAGTTCTGGGCCCTTCTGAAGAGCACCCGCAGGTTGTACCCTCCTCCAGAGTTACTCGGTAGCATCCCGTCCGTTATGGCGAAGAGGAGAGTCCGGGCGTGGTCCGCGATCGCATACATCGCCTCCAGGGGCCCAAACTGCCCTGCCAGCCTGGTGGCGTCAACACCGAGCGACTTGGCGATGACCTCTCTCGCCTCCGAGATCGTCTTGTAGTCGTCCAGGTTCATCGCACCCGCAATCCTCGAGTAACGGAGGAAGAGGGCTTCGTCGTACTCTACATTGGAGACCTCCTTCATCTTCTTCAAGACATCCGCGAAGTTGCTGTCGTACGAGGTGGGGGTCCCTTGGGTGAGCCAGGTGAGACGTTCCAGGCCCGCGCCCATGTCCACAACTCTCTCCTTCATCGGGGTGTACTTGGAGGGGGTGCCTTCGAATGAGGTGAAGACGGCGTTCCCGAGCTCCAGCCCGCGGACGAAGTACTCGAGGGAGTAGCCGAATGCCCCATATCCCAGCCAGACTTCCTCTATGAACGAGACCTCGTTCTCCTCCACCCCAAAGCTCTTCGTGAGAAGCTCGAAGTCGAGGTCGATGCACCTGTCCTTCCAGTAGCCTCCCTTGCCGGCGATGCTCGTCTGCCCTAGCATGCAGAACGAGGTGTAGTGCTTTCCACTTACCCCGACGCTGGGTGTATCGTTGAAACGGAGGCACATCTGGGGGACGATGAGTGGGTTGGCCGGGAGCTGAAAGACAACCTTCCCACCCTCAATCCTCTGGAAGTCGATTATCGAGGCGACAGTGAAGAAGAGGTCGGGGCGCCATCGGCTGACGACGGGGTAGCGCTTGATGCTCGCGTGCTTCCTGGCGACGAAGAAACGCTCAACAGTCTTCCAGGTGTTCACGTAGTCGAGCTTCTTCTCGGTCGGGGGGTTGCTGATGAATGTGTAGGGCGAGCACGGCTGGTCGTCGCACCTCTTACGCGTCTCGTTGAGGGTCCAGAAGTACTTCCCGCAGTTCTCGCACTTCTTCCTTACGAAACCTTTGCGCCTGAAGAGGTCGACGAGATAGTACTTCCTGTATTCGGCTGAAAATCGCTTCCTCAGTATCTCCTTCTGCTCATCCAACTGACCGAGGTCACAGGCTCGCTAGTCCGCCGCTGAGAGTTATTAAGGATGGAAACGCTTTTTCAGGTTGAGCGGAGCGAGATGTTCCACGCGTAGAGAAGCAACCTCATGGTCATACCTGCCGGCGCGGGTGAATCTTCAACGGCCTTCCTGAGGCTCTCTTTTTCTTCCAACCCTCGACCACCCTGTCTACCCATATCTCCAGCTTGACCGGATCCCGATGCAGTTCGTCGATGAACCTCATATCTTCTTCGAGTTCCTTGTCCTCCTTGGTCTTCTTCACGGCGTCCATTGACTTCTATCCTCGCCTCCGATTTAAGCATCTTCATTCCCATTCTCGAAATCTTAAATACGCACTTCAAAACGGAAGACAGCGATTTCACTTGGAGTATGTCTATGCTGCTCTCCTGCTGCACAAGCTCGGTAAGCCTGTGAACGAGGAGAACCTCACGAGCGTCGTGAAGGCCGCTGGGGTACCTCCCGACACGGTCAAAATCAAGGCGCTCGCCTCAGCCTTGAGCGAGGTAAACATCGACGAAGCCCTGAAGAACGCTTCCATGATGGCTGCACCGGCCCCGTCAGGTCAGGCGCAGGCAGCGCCGGCCGCGAAGGCAGAGGAGAAGCCGAAAGAGGAAGAAAAGAAGGAAGAGGAAGCGTTGGCTGGTCTAGCCTCCCTCTTCGGCTGATAATTCACGGAACCTGCGTGTTACTGGAAGCCCTTCTCTTTGGCCTTCGCGAGGAGCGCGGAGGCTTCTGCCTCTGCCCTTCCGAAGATGCGCGGGGCTGTCTCCTTCGTCACCGTGCCCGTCTCGGTCGCGAGGGCGAGCGCTTCCCTGTAGGCCTTCGCGATGATATCCGGGGCTGTCTCCTTCGTCACGTAGCCGATCAGAATCGCGAGGCCCTTCGAGGAGGCGTAGGCCTGTACCAGGCCCTCCCTGTACTTCTCTAGGTCTATCGCGACGAGTTCGCCACTGTAGATGAGCCCTTTTTCGAAGCCGAGGGCTATCGAGAGGCCCGCCCTGATCGGCTTG
>VBPP01000275.1:4522-5298 GCA_005877365.1 Nitrososphaerota archaeon | reverse complement strand
GGTCTCGTCGACATCGTAATACGCGGATTCTGATTCCTTCATCAAAACGAACGCAGGCTTACCCTCCACGGTCAGTTTCTCTATGTGGGCGTCGGGAGAAGCTTGGGGGGTGTAGGCCGGGTTGTAGAGAAGCTCGTAGATCGCACTGGCGTCCCCAGAGCCTACGGCCAAGACCGTGTCCAGCGGCGGAACCTGGTTGTCTTAACCGTTCTCAGACCTGTGCGCGTCCCTCTGGCGGCCCTCTCCCCGAAACTCGGGGAATGCTCTCCTTCGCCGGAGGGCTCGCGAGTCTATCCTAGTCGCTGAGGGCCTCATCGGTGGCGCGGAGTCGGCGGGCCATTTCCTGGAACAATCCCCGCGTGACTTTCTTGTTCTTGGATACCAAGGACCAGAAGTTCCAGCGCAGCAGAACGAGGCACTTGGTTGGCTCGGTAGCCACCACGTCGGCGGACCTGGGCTGGTCGTCGAATAGGGACATCTCTCCAAAGAAACTTCCCCTCCCGAGCTTAGCGACAGTCCTTTTTCCGCGCTTCACCACGGCTTCGCCATCGGCGATGACGTAGAAACCTAGCCCTGCGTCCCCTTGCTTCACTATCGTTTCGCCTCCCCGGAATGCCATCTCCTTTGTCTGGTTGGCGATGGCCTTCAGTTCCTGTTCTTCGAGTCCCCTGAAGAGTGGTATAGACCCAAACAATTCCGTGGAGGAAGTGCTTTGATCCAAGACGAGACCCCCGGTTCGACCTCGATTGAGATGAAGTTACTTAAATCCCACTGGT
>VBPP01000275.1:3549-4482 GCA_005877365.1 Nitrososphaerota archaeon | reverse complement strand
CTGTACGAATCGAGGGCCTACGTCGCACTTCTAAACGCAAAACAGCTCACGGCCAAGGGCGTGGGGCAATCCGCTTTGATCCCACAGAGCAGAACCTACGACACACTGGAGAGCCTGACGAGAAAGGGATTCGCCCAAGCCACGCCGGTCTCGCCGGTCACCTACGTCCCCGTCTCACCCGAGAAGGTCCTGACCGCACGCTATGAATCCGAAAAGAAAAGGATCCAGGACCGCGCCGCCAAGCTCGAGGAAGAAGCGCAAAGAGATTTGGACGCCCTCAATGACGCTTACCTGACGTTCATCAAGGACTTCCCGACATCGCCTGGGAAGGACCTCGCGGTTCAGGAGCGGATCTGGGTCATTAAGGACAGGGAAAACATCGAGAACAACCTGGTCGAATTGATTAAGGAGGCCGAGTCCAAGGTTCTGCGGATTACGAAGCCCCCAGAACCCGGAAGCAAGGAACCATTCGATCCGTTCTACATCCTGGGCATGGAGAACCAGAACTTTGTCTACTCTGCGCTGAAGAGGGGAGTCAAAATGAGGTGGCTGAGCCTCGCGACAGAAATTCCGACCTTCGTGGGCCTGGAGATAGCGGAGCCCCCGGAGAGAAGGTATCTCGAGAAGGACCAGGACATCACCGAGAAGTTCTTGCTCGTTGACAATCACTCGGTGCTGTTGAACCTTCACGACCCGATGTCTCCGGCCTACGGCTCCGTGGCGCTCGCGATGCGGTCGAGGGCTGTCTCAGCGATCTTCCTTGACCACTTCGAGAGGATGTGGAAGCAGGGGAGGCCGCTGAGCGAAGTCCTCCCCAGGACGAAACTGATGGTGGAGGAGCTGTGTGAGGAGCTGGGGAAGGTCGGTCTGAGTGGAACTGAGGTCCTTCTGTACCGGACTCTAGCGAGAACTGGGGCGATAACCTTCGACGTC